>JAUWMW010000141.1 GCA_030612965.1 bacterium | reverse complement strand
AAAGTGTGGAGGTAGGTGAAACTCTCGAAGTGGAACCGGACTTGGTCGTCTGCGACGCGGACACGCATCGGGTAGTTGAGAAATTCCGTGAGCATCCCGGCGAACTGATGTTTAGCACCGACAAAATCGTCGTGACACTGGCGCACATCGATAGTGACGACGGCAGATCGACGGTCGAACTCAACAGGACAGTCAGACAATTTGCTGAGCGTCACCGACTCCGCAACTGTCATGAACAAGCCCGGGGCTGTTGTCACCAGATCATGATTGAAGATGGCATGGTTCAACCGGGAAAATTCTGTGTCGGTCTCACCGCTACCATGGCCGCCCTTGGCGCCGTCAATAGTCTGGGTTGGCGCGCGGACACCGATGCCCTGGCGGATGTTCTGGGGAGTGGTCATTTGTCCGTGACGGTGCCATCGACGCTTCGCATAGATATCACCGGTCGGCGGTCGCGCGGTGTCTATGCCAAAGACGTGGCTCTGTCGATTGTGCAGCGGCTTACCGAGGAGGACACGTCCGGCAAAGTGATCGAATTCCACGGGTCATCGGTGTCACAGATGAATGTCAGCGAGCGGTTCACTCTCTGCGGAATGTCTCCGGCCACCGGCGCCGCCGGTGCCATTTGTGTCTTCGACTCTGCTACCCGCCGCTACCTGACGGGACGGGTGTCGACAACAATATCGCCAACCATTGCCGACAAGAATGCAGTTTATGATCAGCATTATCAGGTGAATATCGAACAGCTTCCCCCACAGATTGCTCCCCTCGGGCAATGGGACAAAATACAGGCGGTCACTGAGCTTGAGACATTGCCGATAAACCGCATTATCCTCGGCTCAGCGATCAACGGACGTTTTGACGATTTGAGGATCGCGGCCGACATTCTCAAAGGGAAGAAAATCAACCCCGACTGCAGCCTGCTGGTTTTCCCTGCCTCGCGGAACACTTATCTGGAGGCGCTAAAAAAGGGTTTGATACGCGTCCTGGCCGAAGCCGGCGCTACCATCATGCCGCCCGGATGCGGTAGTCACGACCTTCCCGCGTGGGCGATGCTCACCGATGGTGATCGATGTCTGACCACCGGCGACGGCGCCTGCGCCGGGCACAGCGTACCCGAGAAGGCAGAGGTCTACCTTTGCTCACCGGCTGCCGCTGCTGCTTCGGCTCTGAACGCCGCGGTAACCGATCCATCACGTTATGTCAAGTGACAGACTAAGCTGTTTTGAATCGCACATTGTATTCGACGACCGCCGCTATGAGGTTGTGAGAGTCGCAAGGTCTCCCGGTGTTATGAGCAGGTGAGGAGCGATTGTCGGGCAAGGAACCACAGTTTTCGAGAAACGTTTCTGCCTCCGGGCTGGCATACCTGGCTCGGATAATCATTTCGTTTCTGTTCGTGCCATATATTACATGGGTGCTTGGCGATGCCCGCTACGGCGTATGGATCATAGTCTTCCAGACTATCAACTACTTCAATCTGCTCGATCTCGGGCTTACCTCGGCGATTACGCGGTACGTATCCAAGTTCCTGGCTGAGAAGAATCATGCCGCGATCAGCCGCGTGCTCAACACCTCCACCCTGCTGTATTTCGTCATCGGCAGCGCCGTCGCCGGAGCTATCTACCTCTTCGCGACTCTATTCTTTGGGTATTTTCGGATCGGCGATCCCGCCATGCTTGAGGAGGGACGACGCGCGCTGATGGTTCTGGGTGTTTTCATGGCCTTCAATTTCTACCTGCTGCCGTTCGGCAACAGCCTGGGCGCTTTCCATCGTTTCGACCTGGCTCGCGGTTTGGCCATCGCAGAGGAAGTGCTTCGCACTCTCGTGATGGTATGGTTACTGCGTGAGGGTTATGGTCTGGTCGCTTTGGCCACAACGCTTGTAGCCTTCACCGTGGTTCGTCACTTGGTCGGCGCGGTGTGGCTTCGTAAACTGTACCCGGAACTGAAGCTATCAATCAAACGGGTCGACAAAGACACTGCAAAATTGTTGTTCCGCTACTCGCGGGTGTCGTTCGGCATCGTAGCCGGCTGGATGATCATTTTCAACACCGACTCTTTCCTGCTGGGATTGATCAGTTCCTCGGCGGCGGCCGGTGTTTATCATCCCGGCGCTCAACTGCTGTTGTACCTGCGCAACGCCGTCAACGCCGTGGCCCGACCATTGACCCCGATGATATCACACCTTGAGACAACGATGGGGCCGGAAGGTGTCAGGAGTCTCTACCTGAAAAGCGTGCGCTATGCCTCGTATTTGTCCTTCGTGCTCTGTACCGGGGTAATTCTGTTCGCCCGTGATTTCGTTTCGCTCTGGCTGCCGCCGGAATTCGCGGCGGCGGCTGAAGTGATGCGGATCCTTGCCGTTGGGTCGGCGGTCTTTCTGCCTCAGATCATCGGGAATTCGGTGCTCTTCGGGATCGGCAAACATCGCTACATCCTGTACGTCGTGATCTGCGAGGCGGTGGCGAAAATCGCCCTGGCGTTGATATTGATCAAACCCTACGGCTTGGTCGGCATGGCCATCGCGGGCGCGGCGCCGCAACTCGTTCTCTACCTGACTCTCTACCCGTGGCTCATGGCGCGAGTACTGAGCCTGGCCTACTCCGGCCTGCTGCGGCGCTGCCTCGGACCCGGACTGCTGGCGGCAATAGCGAGCGGCACGGTTGCTCTCGGCATACGTTTTCTGCTGCCGCCGGTCAGTTGGTGGACATTGGTGGTCGATGTTACGGTGGTGTTGATTGTCTCGCTGATAGTCGGCTGGCGTCTGGTCGAACCGGACGATCGCGAGTGGGTCCGCAGTCGCTTAGGCTCGACGTAATCCAATTACCGCTCAGGATCATAGCGAACTGCGCGATCCGATCCCGTTAGCTGAAAACGATCCTCAGAACTGATCCATCTGAAAACGCATGGTTCCGTGGGCGCGAGAGACTCCCCCGACGATGAATCCGTTCTTGTGGGCGGCAGACCTCCTCGTCTGCTCCTGCATCCAAGTTGTGCACGAGGACGTACACCACACAGTGATAAATCACTCATTCGCGCTTCGTGCGCTATGCCACTCATAGCACACCCCAGACTCAAAAAGAAACGGGTCCGCCGAAATGACGAACCCGATATTCACACATCGCAAGAAAGCGTGCTGTCTACCGTTTGAATCGTTTCGGGCTGCGGGCTTCCCACTCGACCACGATTGGGCTGGCCACGAACACGGAACTGTAAGTACCGACGAGCACACCGAGGATCATCGCCAGCGCAAAGGTACGCAACACTTCGCCACCGAGGAAAAACAGCGTTCCCACCACCAACAGCGTCGTCAACGAAGTATTCACCGTGCGCGAAAGTACTTCGTTGATTGATGCATTCACGGAGGCGGCGAATTCACCCTTGGAGCGGTACTTCTTCAGATTCTCGCGAATGCGATCAAACACCACCACCGTGTCGGTCAGTGAATAACCACCCAGTGTTAACAATGCGGTGATCAGCAGCAGATCAAACTCCAGACCGATCAAGTAGGTAATACCCAGCACCGCCAGGACATCGTGGAAGGTTGCAATCGTAGCTGCGATGCCGCTACGGAAGTCGAATCGAATCCAGATGTAAATAACAATGCAAAATAGCGACAGCATCACCGCCTTCTGGGCGTCTTTACTAAGACTCTTCCCCACCGCCGGACCGATAACATGTTCCGATTCAACAGTAAACTGATTCCCCTCGAAAGCCGCAACGATGACCTCTTTCAACTGCTCGGAACGATCCCTGCTATCAGCTTCCGACTCGGGGCGTTTCACTTTGACAATAAAAGCGTTCGGTTTTTCGAAGTCGGATAGCTCGGTAATCGTGGCAGCCGGAAAGTCAACCGAAATAGCCGTGCGCAAATCATCGATAGCAACCTCGTTTTCAAAGGTGCCGTAAATCATGGTGCCGCCGGCGAAATCGATGCCGAGGTTGGCCTTGCCCGTAACCACCATGACCAGCGCGAATAGACCCACCGCTATCAATGCCGCGGAAAAGACAAAGGAGAATTTGCGGGCGCCGATGAAGTCTAAATTGGTCTCGCCAATTATTCTAAACATTTGCTTCGTTCCTCTCCGTTAGATACTCAGAGTGCGATAACGTTTGCGGACATCGAACACCTGCTTGGTAATCACAAATGCGGTATACAGTGAAATCACGATACCCCAAAACAGCGTCACGGCGAATCCTTTGATGGGTCCACTGCCCAAAAGGAACAGGGCGCCGGCGGTGATCAGAGTCGTAACGTGAGAGTCGAAGATGGCCACAAAGGCGCGTTCATATCCGGCGTCGATCGATGCACGAACTGTCTTGCCGGTGCGCAACTCCTCCCGGATCCGCTCGAATATGAGAATATTGGAGTCGACCGACATACCGATGGTCAGAATAATTCCGGCGATACCCGGCATCGTCAGAGTGGCGCTCAGGGCCGACATCACCGCCAACAGGAAGAAGATATTGAAAATCAGACCAATGTCGGCGATGATCCCGGACAACCGGTAGTAAACGGCGATGAAGATCAGTACGAGAGCCAATCCCATCAGCGCAGCCTTGAACCCTTTGCTGATCGAGTCGGCGCCCAAAGAAGCTCCCACCACGTTCTTCTCGATGATTTCCACCGGGGCCGGCAGGGCGCCCGCCTTGAGCACGATTTCCATATTGCGAGCGTCTTTAATGGCGGCCGTGGAACCCAGGGTGATTTGACCGCTCCGCCGGATCTTGGAATTTATGAATGGCGCCGACTCGACCTTGTCGTCGAGTACGATGGCCAGGGGCTTGTCGATGTTGGCGCCGGTCAACTGAGCAAAGCGGGCAGCACCGTCACCGGCAAGACTGAAATTAACCACGAAGCCACCCATCTGGTCACGGCTGAGCGCGATGTTCTCAAGGAACTTACCCAGGAATTGCACTTTCCGCTTTATCAGGTAGAGGAAATATACTTCACGGTTGTTGCGTATCTCCGATCTCGTCGACCAGGACCATTGAACATCGATAGGCATCAACCGGGCCACGAGCGGCAGATTCAGCCAGCGATCCACCTTTTCCCGATCTCGCTTGTTCACTGCGAACTTCGGCCACGACGCCCCGGTATTGCTGTTATAATGGGCCACTTCAATGCGGGACGTGAGCGGGAAATCGCCCTCATCCAGTTCACCGGTCTCGTCGTAAGCAAAGAGGTCGGTGGTGTCCACCGTTGTCGAGTCCTCTCCCAGCAAATCGGCGATAACATCCTGTCCACCCGTTTCAGTTGCAGTGTCGGACGACGCCATTTCGGGTGATTCATCTGTTAGACTGTCGGTGTCGGCGGTCTCATCGGATTCGGCTTCGCCGCGCTTGTTTCTCTCATGCTCGGCGATTACTGAATCCATCCGGGTGAGAAGGAGATTGGCGTTTTCAGCCGTTTCCATCAGTTTGAACTGCAATAACGCCGTCTGGCCGATCAACTCTTCCGCTCGCGCGGCGTCGGTGTAACCGGGGAGGTCGACAATAATGCGATCATTACCCTGCTTGACGATAGTCGGTTCGGCTACCCCCAGACCATCAACACGGTTGCGGATAATCTGCATGGCGCGATCGACAGCATCCCCTCGGGAGCCCTGGTCAATCTCCTCCAGCTTGACGCGAAGTACCACATGGATGCCGCCCTGAAGGTCAAGACCAAGATGAATGGCGTCCTGCTGTATCTTCAGTAACTCGCCGGGATCGTTTTCCTGCATTTGGGCCTGAGCTTCGTCGCCCAGAGTCCACAGCTTGACAGTGTCCCAGAAGGCTATACAAGCCAGGATGACCATTACTATGGTGACGCCGATGCGCCAGTTGTGTTTTGACATACACAGTCCTTTCGAAGCTATCAATTACTCTGTTTATTGTCGGGAATAAGCGGTTCGTCCGATGCCGGACTTTCGGCGGGACGCAAACTAAGCTAACTGGTGCCTGATGGTCGGGCGCCGACCAGAGTGAACTGCCGTCCCAGATCGGAATCGATCGAAGAGATCGTCGTACACAACAAACCCGTGGTATTCTGATGGGAAAAACAGACCCGGGAGCCGCTCCGACCGGCGACATAATGCCCGGAGCGCCCACTGCCATTGTCACTCTTAAGACCGACCGGAACTTGTAGGCAGACGGTTGATTCCTCAATCGGCTTTCCACTGCCGGCCATGTTTTCAGGTAAAACATCAGGTCTGGGCAGATCAATGGCCGTCAACCCAACGCTGGAATCAGTCGGTACCGTTCCCAGTGGACCATACGCAACCGCCAGGCGATCAGCGCCGGCCGCCAGGGCCAGCACGAAAAACAGGGCCAGGAGCGTCTTGCAGCGGCAAGCCCGAGCTATATGTCTGGTCAGTTCATTCATACTAAAGTCGGGCGAATATAACATTTCTCACAATTATGTCAAAGCTATTTTCCACAGGGGGTTGACTTGCCCCG
>JAUWMW010000255.1 GCA_030612965.1 bacterium | reverse complement strand
ACGCAGCATAGTATAAACATCAGATGGATAGATACGTCAAAGAGAGAGGTGATGAAAAAACTACTTAAGATACTCGCATGGCTGGCCGGCATCGTGGCCGTCCTCCTGATCCTGTTGGTTGTTGCCGCGAAGCTGTTCCTGCCCGCCGACAAAATACGCGACATGGCCGTCGAGCAAGCCGGCGCAAAGCTGGATCGCAAGGTGACGATTGCCGATCTGGATGTTTCGTTCTGGGGCGGCTTGGGCGTCAAGTTAGTCGACGTTACCGTAGCCAGTCCGGAACAGTTCGACACCGGTGACCTGCTGACCGCCGACAATATCGATGTAAAGCTCCAGTTATTCCCGCTGCTTTCGGGGGAGTACCGAATCGATCGGTTGATTGTCAACTCTCCCCGGATCGTAATGAAGAAAAACACCGATGGCTCCGCGAACTATGTATTCCCTTCAATGGATGAACAGTTACCCGCCGACATCGCCGAGGGCGTATCACCGGAGACGAAGGCGGCGGCGGCGGCAGTGACCTTCGACCGTCTTGAAATCAACGACGGACAACTCGAATACTTTGACGACAGTTCCGGTTTGTCGCTGCGGCTGGTCGGGCTGAATCTCTCGACATCGCTCGACATCCCCCGCGAAAACGTCTATCAGTCATCGGGGCGGATCAGCGTGGACAGTTTGCTGGTAGTAATGGATGACTCCCTGCCGTCGTTCGCCGTGGACCTCCAGTATCATGCCGATTACGATATGGCCAGGAAGCAAATCATGCTGCATGAATCCGAACTGGCCGTCAACGGATTGGAGTTTGAGTTGACCGGCAGTGTCGATCACGGTGAGAGTTCCACCCATGGTCGCGCCAGCGTCAGGTCCAAAGAAATCCAGGTGACCGACCTGTTCGGCCTGCTGCCGCCGGAACAACTGGCCGCGCTTGAAGGCTTTGATCTCGACGGCGCTTTCATGCTTGACGTCGACCTATCCTATGACGAGTCAAAGACAGAGCCATTCAGCTACTCTGGTAGCGCCGTGATCACCGATTTGGAAATGACGGGAAGCGACATCCCCGGAAAGTTGAAATTCCGACGCGCCCTAGTTGATTTCGAGGTGGACAATCTGCGGATGAATATCGAGGACGGGTCTTTCGACGGTCGGCCACTGACGGGACAACTGACCGTGAACAACTTCGACGACCCCTCGGTGAGCGGAGAGTTGGCCGGGAGGTTGAACCTCGCTTTTGCAGAACCGTTCCTCCCTGCCGAAGGAGAGCACCGGCTGACCGGCGAGATGGAGTTCGACACCAAATTCTCCGGACTGGTGTCAGAGCCGGCTGAGATGCGGTTTTCAGGTGATCTGTCGGTCAAGAACGGCAGCTATCAATCCAATCTCCTGCCGGAGCCGATCCAAAAGTTTTCGCTGGATATATTTGTCGACAACAGCCTGACCCGCGTGAAGGAGTTCTCGCTGGAGACAGCCAGTGGCAATCTGTCATTCTCCGGGCGCATCAACAATCTGGCGCCGTACCTGATGGCTGACTCATCCGAAGCAGAGAGTGTGACGCCGTCAATGGATGGCGTCATCAAGGGATCGTTGAACCTCGCCATGCTGAATCGGCTCCTCGATCAGCACAGCCACCCTCGAATGACCGGTCGTCTTGAGATAGATATCAACCTGACCGGTTCCGCCGATCAGTTCTCGAATTTCAAGCCGCGCGGCAGCCTGTCACTGGTCGACGCTTCGTACAACGACGACAACATGCCGGAGCCGATTGAGCACCTTGGGGTCGATTTGCTGATCGCTCCCGATACGATCACGGTACAGGAAATGCAGTTGAAGTTCACGTCATCCGATGTCTCGTTCACCGGTAAGCTGATTGATCCGTTTCCATATCTTCTGCCCCTGGAAATCGTTGACCAAAGTCGGGTCAAGAAACCGATGTTCATATTCGAGTTGTCCTCACAGCGCTTGAATCTTGACAGCCTCTTCCCCGAGGCGGTGCCCGGTTCAGGGGTCAACCGAAGCAGTCTCCCGGCCGACTCGGTGCCGCCGATTATCCTGCCGGACATCAACGGGCGGGGACGATTTCATTTCGACACGCTGATATACAGTCAGGTCGAGTTCAGCAATATCAAAGGAAAGGTTATCGTCAAGGATAGCAAGATCACCTGCCACGACGTGACCGGTAACGTATACACCGGCAAGGTTGAGGGCAATACCACGATCGATTTGACCGACTTTGAGAACCCGGTGTATCAGGGTGAGTTTCAGGCGAAACAGATCGAAGCGGATGACTTCGTCTCACGGTTCTCGAAAATGGGTGGGTTTCTGTTTGGCAAGATCGATCTCAACGGCAGTTATGACGCTCGCGGCTGGGAACCGGAACAGTTCCTGAACTCGCTGTCGATGAACGGCAAAATGGACATGAACGACGGCAAGCTGCACACTTCCGGCGCCACCTATGAACTGGTGAGCAACCTGGCGTCGCAATTCGGTGAGTCGTTTGCCCAGGAACAGACATTGAAGAACGCCACGACCAATATCATCGTCAAAGACGGCAAGGTAGGCATAGACAAACTGATCACATCGCTCGGTGACCTTGGCGACCTGGAGCTGGACGGATACTACAGTTTCGACGGCGGACTGAACTACCAGGGATCGCTCTTGCTGTCAAAAGAAAGATCCCAGAAACTGCTGGGAGGACTGTCCTCCTTCTTCGGCAGCGACAACGGCGGACGAGTGAGATTGCCGCTCTCAATCGGTGGGACGATGGACAGTCCAAAGCTGAATCTGGATGTCAGCGCCATCAAAGACAACCTTGGCGACGATCTAAAGAAGAAAGCCGAAGGTCTCCTGAAGGACCTTTTCTAAGAAGTGATGTGGGCGGATCATCGACATACTTCCCCGGTGCTGTCAGGCGACTCGTCTGACAGTTTCCTGGTTAGGGAGAAAACGTCGGACGGGGTCGCCCGACATCACCTGAACTGGATTCCTGCTTTTGGGACCTTCATGATACTGTGCGCGGCAGACCTCCCGGTCTGCCCGTTTGAAGGACGTATCCAAAGTAAGCAAGGGGCAGACGAGGACGTCTGCCGCCCACAGCAAAGGAATAACCACCACCCGGTAGTTTCTTGGAAAGCCTGCTTCGCAGGAATGACCGCCACGGCGCTTCTAAGTCTGGTCACTATTGGCTTGGTGATGCTGTTGACCTCCACCGCTTCAGCCCAGACGCACAGCCATCAGCATCCGGATTTCAGGGCCGGATCGCCGCCCCATATCCCACCGGTTCGCTACAGCTTCCGCGGCGACGTCAAACCGGATTCGCTGTTGGTGCGCGGACTGCTCGAAGTTGAATACCGCAACCGTTCATCAGACAGCCTGAGCGAGATTCGGTTCTTCACCGGTCTGTCCATCTTCGATCCTCACGACACCAGCATGAATACAGAGCCGCCATACATGCGACTCGATTCCATGCTACACTACGGTGTGCCACTGGCAGACAGTGAATTGATCATAAATGGTCGCACGATCACCGCCGTCCTCCCTCGGCCACTCGCACCGGGGGCAAAGGCGTTTTTCATAATGACGTTTG
>JAUWMW010000333.1 GCA_030612965.1 bacterium | reverse complement strand
GAAACGTTGCCACCCTCGTGGTCGCAATGCAGCGTCAGGTACAGCCGCATCATCTTGGCCGTCTCACCCTTCTTCGGCGGCAGGCCGAGCATCTTGGCGTAGTCGGCGGCCCAGTCGAGCTTCTTGCTCGGCGGAATCAGGTCGCCTTTCTTGTAGCGAATGCGATACATACCGGCGGCTATGGTGTGAATCGTTGCCATCACGCGCATGGCGTCCTCAAGCGTCGGCTCCCAGTACTCGGTCTTCTTCATACCTTCGGTGTAACGGGCACGGTACGCCGATTCGTTTTCCATCGTAAGGATAGCGGTGTCCAGCATCGCCATCGGATGGGAGGTCTTCGGCATCGCCTTGAGCACTTTCCAGACGTAATTGGGAACTTCACCGTAGGACTTCAGTTCCTTCTGGAACAGCTTGAGTTCATCGGCGGTGGGAAAATTGCCGGTGATCAGCAGCCAGAAGATTTCCTCCGGGATCTTGTCGGTGAGATCCATAATCGGACGGCCGCGGATGATCAGACCCTGATCCGGCTCGACCACCGAGGTGTCGCACACCATCCCCTTGATCCCGCGCATGCCGCCGATCGCCTGCGCCACCGAGACGGTGGAGATCTGGTGATCGCCGTGCTGCTTCATCAGCGTGACGCGCTCTTCCCTGAGCTTCGGAATCTGAGCGGCCAGTGTTTCTTTGAGTGTTTTCGCCATTGGGAACTCCTTTGATATTAGAATCCTTACCTTGCTATCATGGTCCAAAATCGCAATTATTGTTCCTATGTGAAACCTTTCACAATAGGGCTTGTAAAGGTAAAACGCGCCGCGTCAGTTGTCAAGAGAAGGATGGTAAAAAATAACGATTTGCTGCTCAATCAGTGAATATCTTGCCCGGATTGAGCAGATTCTCCGGATCGAGGACATTCTTGACCGCTTTCATGGCGGCCAATGTGTGCCGGTCGAATTCCCATTGCAGATACGGCGCTTTATGTTTGCCGATGCCATGCTCGCCGGAGAGAGTGCCGCCAAGTTCGAGCGTCTTGCGAAACAGCTTTTCCACGCTCTCATGGATCAGCTTTTTCTCGTCCGGGTCGCCGGACATAGACAGGAAACTGACGTGCAGGTTGCCGTCGCCGGCGTGGCCGAAAGCGTTAACGCGCAGCGGTCCTGTGGCATTCATGTCGGCGACCCATGCAATCAAATCCATGAAGCGCGACACCGGCACGGCCACGTCCTCGTTGTAGCGCATGGTTGCCGTCTCGCTGACCGCTTTGGAGAGATTGCGGCGAATGCGCCACAGCCGGCAGGCTGTTTCTTGATCGTCGGCGTGGCGCAAATACGAACAGTGATTACGCTCACAGAACTCGCGGATCGTCGCCGCTTGCTGCTCCTTGTTTTCACCCGATGTCTCGATCAGGAGGATAGCGCCGGCCCTATCGAGGCCGTCGGTCTTCTCGTATTTGTTGGAGCAGTCGGCAGCGTCACTATCGATATACTCCAGCACCGTCGGGATAATACCGGCGGCAGTGATATCCGCAACCGTCCGCCCCGCGTCAGCCGGGTCGTCGAAGGCCACCAGGATTGTACTGCCGATCGACGGTGTCGGTATCAGCCGCACAGCTATCTCGGTTACAATCGCCAGCGTACCCTCAGAGCCGATCAGGACATCCTGCAAATTGAAGCTATGATGCTTAGCGAAGATACCTGTCCTGATAAGGCTGCCGGTGGCCGTCACGGCTTTCAGACCGATGACATAGTCACGCGTAACACCAAACCGTTGGCACCGAAGCCCACCGGCATTCTCGGCGATGTTACCACCCAGCGTGCACTCCTCGTAGCTGGCCGGGTCGGGCGGGTAGGTCAGCCCGTGCGGCGCGGCGGCGTCCATGAGTTCCTTAGTGATAACACCCGGGCCGCAAATGGCAAGGCGACGCGCGGGATCGACCTCAAGCTTCTTCATCTTCTCCAGGGAGAGCACGATACTGCTCTCATCCGGCACGCATCCACCGGACAGCCCGGTCCCAGCCCCTCTTCCCACAACCGGTATACCGGCTCTATGGGCAAAACGAACGGTTGCGACAACATCG
>JAUWMW010000226.1 GCA_030612965.1 bacterium | reverse complement strand
GTTTGCAGAATCATGAACATATTGGCTGGCCCGGAGACAATTTGAACAGAAAGAAACGTCACTAACGAAAACAACCTACGATACCACCACTCAGTACGACGGCAATGCAGATTATGACACAGCCTGGGAGTCGAAGGGTGGACGAAGGGTTTGCTCCTATCCCAACGCCACATCAAGAGCCATCATCACTGCAAAGCCTAACATAACGCCCATGGTGGCGGCGTGTGAATGGCCGCTGGTCTGGGACTCAGGCACCAGTTCTTCCACTACCACAAATATCATTGCCCCGGCGGCAAAGGCCAGAGCATAGGGCAGAATCGGTCGCGCTATCAATACCAGAGCCGCTCCCAGCACACCTGCGACCGGTTCGACCACACCGGAAAGCTGACCGTACCAAAACGATTTTGCCCGTGACAGACCTTCGCGTCGAAGCGGCATCGACACGGCCAGTCCCTCCGGGAAATTCTGTATCCCGATGCCTATCGCCAAAGCTACCGCTCCGGCCAAAGTTGCCGACGGCAGTCCGGCCGCCACTGCGCCGAAAGCGATACCCACGGCCAATCCCTCCGGGATATTGTGCAGCGTGATGGCGAGGACCAGCAACGTCGAACGCTGCCAACTGGTCTTGATCCCTTCGGCCTGATCCGTGGGGAAACTTGGGTGCAGGTGGGGCAGGATGCGGTCGAGGCCACGTAGGAAAACAGCACCCAGCAAGAACCCAACTGTAGCCGGAACCCACGAGGGTAACGACCGACCCTCGGACATCTCAATCGCCGGCGCCAGGAGGGACCAATAGCTGGCGGCAATCATCACACCGGCGGCAAAGCCGAGCATGGCATCCAGAGTTTTTCGTTTCATCTCCCTGGCCACGAAGACGGTAGCGGCGCCCAACGCCGTAACAAGCCAGGTAAAGCAAGTTGCTAACAAGGCCTGCCAAATCGGGCTCAGGTCTTTCAATGATTCCAGAAACGACATAGTCTACTCATTCAGCAAGAATCCATATTCTCTCAGGTTGACCATAACGAGCACAGCAGCGGTGCGTTACAGTCGCCCCGGTATCATATCTGCTACTCTTGTGCCCTACAATTGAGTGTTTGCCGGCACTTGTCCACTAAAACGTTGCGCTGCTGCATTTGTTCTGGTTTTCTTACTTGTGCCGAGTTCGTCATGGCTGCCGGCTTAATGCCCCTGGGAACGCCGTATATAAATCTGGACCTCCGGTGCAGTGAAACCTATCTTGAGGATATGGATAGTATTACCTACCAACCAATCGGCGTTGTGCACTCCCAGTTCAGCAGGCCCGAAGGCACACCCATCCAGCCCAGTCCAAGTTCCGGCGCTTCAGGCAGTATCGAACTGCTTCCGGAGTATACCGAAGGTCTGAGTGACCTTGATGGCTTTTCGCACCTCGTGCTGCTCTTTCACTTGCATCTGTCGGAGGGGTTTGCGCTGACAGTCAAGCCGTATCTGGACGATCAAAGGCGCGGTCTTTTTGCCACCCGTGCGCCGCGACGACCCAATCCAATCGGCCTTTCAGTACTGGTGATTAATCGCATTGACGGCAACATCATCCACGTGTCCAACCTGGACATTATCGACGGTACGCCGGTGCTGGATATCAAGCCGTACGTGCCACCTTTCGACGAGGCCGAGGACGTTCGATTCGGCTGGCTGGATGGGATATCAGACCGCGCCGACAACACCAGGGCGGACAGACGGTTCCATCGCGGTCAGTGACTGACTTGTCAGACGCTGTTTCAAAAGTCCATGTCCCGCTCCACTGTGATGGCTGTGAGCAGGCGCGTCTCCGTCCGTAGATGCCGTTACTACACCGGCACGTGGGCCAGCATGAATTCCAGCAGACGAATAGCGCCCGCTTTGCCTTCGACGCCGACTTCCATCGACGGCCCAACACAGGAGGGACAACCGTCCTCGCAGGGGCACGACCTGAGATGATCCAGACAGGCCACCCACAAGGGTTCGTGTTCGTTGAACAGTTTTTCCGAAAGACCGACACCACCCGGGATGTTCTCATAGATGTAAATGGTGGGTTGCTCCGTGAAGGGCGCGCGTACCTGCGAAATGGAGCGCAGGTCGCGCGGATCGCACATCACCCACAAGGGTGCAATCTTCCCCAGGATATTGGCCAACCCTCGCAAAGCGCCACCGAAGTCGGAACTGCCCAGACCGACGCGGAAGGAGACATCACCGGGGAAAGCGTACCAGAACGCAGAAGTGTGCATCTCCAACTCCGGCAAATCAAGTTTGCCTGATCCTACGTTTTCGTGCGTCTGGAATTTGATTTTCTTGAACATCACGGTGACGCTGGTGACTGACACGTCGCCATGGCTCATGCGCGAGTCACCGAACTGGGTTTCCTGGTTGACAGCCAGCACCTTCAGATCGCTCTTGGTCTCAGCGTCGGTGTAGTAGTCAACCTTGGTCTCTTTGACGTACGCCTTGCGCCCTTTCCAATCGAGTTTGGTCACCTGATACTGATCGGCGCGGTGCAAATAGATCGCCTCGGGGTGGAGGAATATGGGCGCTGAAAAATAGTCGACTTCACCGATCACCGACGAGTTCTTGTCTTGGTTCAGTATCACAAAGTTTTCCGGCGAGGCCGAGCGCAATGACACTTCCCCTGCGGGATAAATCTCGGATGACCAGTGGTAACGATCTCCGGAATGTCTGACCACTTTGGAATCCGCCAGATAGTCAAGGATCTCGACGCTGCCGTCGGAGGCGCGTGTCTCTTCTTCATCGTAGGGAAGTTCGAATGCGCCGCACTTGAGGTGATTGGTCCTTATGATAAGATTGTCCGGGTCAATGATCCCCGACTCCGGCGTCTTATCAAGAATGTACTTGGGTTCGCTGCACAAGAACTGGTTGATAGCAGACGAATTGGCAACCATGATCGTCAACGAAGCACCACTGCGACGCCCGGCCCGTCCAGCCTGCTGCCAGAGTGAGGCGATCGATCCGGGGTAGCCGACGATGATCGATAGCTCCAGACTTCCGATGTCGACCCCCAGTTCCAAAGCGTTGGTCGACACCACGCCGGTGATGGATCCATCGCGCAAACCTCGCTCGATCTGGCGACGTTCGTTCGGCAGGTAGCCGCCGCGATAGCCGGCGATTTTGACGCCGCGACCGAAGTCACCCTTCAATTCGCGTTGGAGATATGTCAGTAAAACTTCAACATACAGCCGGTAGCGGGCAAAAACGATCGTTTGAATACGGTGGCGCAAGAAATATGTCGCCAACCGCGAGGCCTCTTTGATAGCCGACTTGCGCATTCCCAGTTGCTTATTGATCACTGGTGGATTGTAGATGAGGAAATGTTTCTCACCGACCGGAGCGCCGTTGTTGTTAACCAATGTTACCGGTCGGCCGATGATGCGTCCGGCCAGTTCGTCCGGGTTGGCGATGGTGGCCGAACAACAAATGAACGTCGGATTCGAACCATAGAATTTGCAGATGCGATGCAGCCTTTTGATCACGTTAGCCAGGTGGGATCCGAAGACCCCGCGATAGTGGTGGACCTCATCGATCACGACGTACTTGAGATTCTCGAACAGCTTGATCCATTTGGTATGGTGGGGGAGGATGCCGGTGTGCAGCATGTCGGGGTTGGTGATGACGATATGCCCGGCTGACCGTATCGCCCGCCGCGCTGTCTGCGGTGTGTCGCCGTCGAAGGTATAGGTCTTGATATCGACATCCAGCTTCTGGATCATGTCGTACAATTCTCCCAGTTGATCCTGCGAGAGTGCCTTGGTCGGGAACAGATAAAGGGCGCGCGCGTCCGGTTGTTTCAGAATCCTGTCCAGAACCGGCAGGTTGTAGCACAGTGTCTTACCGGATGCGGTCGGTGTCACCACCACCACATCCCGGTCGTTCTGAATCAACTGAATCGTCCGCGCCTGGTGAGAGTAAAGTTGAGTGATTCCTTTTTCAGAAAGGGCGGCAACGATCCGACGATCCAGTTGTGGCGGGAAATCCTCCAGGATTGGTTCGCGTGGGGGATAGGACTTCCAGTGAACAATGTTCTTGTTCAGTTTCTGGTTGTTCTTGAGTTGGTCGATTATCTGGTCAAGGGTCATGA
>JAUWMW010000328.1 GCA_030612965.1 bacterium | reverse complement strand
CGAGAATATGTCCTTTTGGTCACCGGTGTACAACTATGGCAATCCGACAGAAACTCCATATCTGTACTCAAGAATTCGACCGGATCGACCGAAAACATGGAATAACAAGACGATTTTGGGCCGCCGCCCGCCCGGTAGGTGTTCCGGCCACAGCTTACAAGGAGAGCATAATGACCAACACAATCAAAAGGAACAATTGGTCGCGTTTCTGCCGCAGATTTAGTACCACTAATCAATTCTGCGAGGCTGAAATCCGACTGATAGGATCGACCGCTGAGCCAGGTGAGGCGACACGCCGGTTCTCATTTGTAGGGATGGCCCTCAAAAAGGAGGGCCGGTTGATTGACGGTGTTCAACTGTTTGGCGCCACTGCAGATGGCCAACCAGTCGCCGCACCGGTGCTAACGATCACCAATCCTAAGGAGATCGTGGTTGAGCGCGACCAGGATGGAGCCGATCGACGATTAACAGTCCGATCAGCGGACGGCATGGAAGCTACGGTCGTAATACACGACAGTTCCGACTCTGTCAGCCGACGAGAACTGGTCGAAAGAACCGCCTACTCAGTATACGAGAGCCGTGGTCACTCTCACGGAGACGATCAACAGGACTGGCTGGAAGCGGAACGACGGCTCAATAAGGCAGCGTCTGTTTTTGTGTAGAAGATCGACGATCTACCAGGCGCCGGCTTATCCCTTGACCACACCCAGCGGGCGCAATCGGGCCACCTTGCGGGCTAACCCGGATTTGTGCGATACGTCGACCACGTTGTCGATATCTTTGTACGCACCGGGCGCTTCCTCACTGATGAGGCGACGGTTCTTGGCCCGCAGATAGATCCCGCTCTCTTTGAGTTGACGTTCCACCTTGTCCGCCGGGTGTCGCTTGATGGCGGCGTGACGTGACATCAGCCGACCCGCACCATGACAACTGGAACCGAACGCTTCGTTCATCGCGTGCTCAGTCCCAACCAGCAGATAGCTGGAAGTACCCATATCGCCGGGAATCAACACCGGTTGGCCGACATGGCGATACTGATCGGGCACCGCCGGGTGTCCCGGACCGAAGGCGCGCGTAGCCCCCTTACGATGAACGTACAGATCGCGCCGACCGGCCGGGGTGTCATGTTGTTCAAGCTTGGCAATGTTGTGCGCGATGTCGTAAATCTGTCGTAGCCCAAGTTGCTCCGCACTCTGCCCAAACACCGCCTCGAACGATTCCCTGATCCAGTGCGTAATCAACTGACGATTGGCCCAGGCATAATTGGCCCCACACTTCATGGCCGCAAAATACCGCTGCGCTTCATCCGACGTCGCGGGGGCACAGGACAACTCTCTGTCGATCAACGGCAAGCCGTATTTCTTGTTGGCGCGCCGCATCAGTTCCAGATAATCGGTGCAAATCTGGTGACCGCAGCCGCGCGAGCCGGTGTGGATCATGACCAGTATCTGGTTAATCTCGGTCACACCAAAGGCGGCCGCTGTCTCGGTGTCATAGATAGCGTCAACTCGCTGCACCTCAAGAAAATGATTCCCCGCCCCCAGCGTGCCCAACTGCGGCTGGCCCCGTTTCTTGGCGTTGTCGCTCACCAAAGAAGGATCGGCGCCGTCGATACCACCCTGTTCCTCGGTCGCGATCAGGTCTTCCGGCCAACCGTAACCGTGCTCCACCGCCCAACTGGAACCATCACGCAGGACGCGGTCCATATCCTGTCGTGAGAGACGGAGTCGTCCTTTGGAGCCGACCCCGGAGGGGACGTTGGCAAACATGGTGTCTACCAGTTCCTGGATGCGAGGTTTGACATCATCGAAGTGAAGATCGGTGCGCAACAGCCGCACGCCGCAGTTGATATCGTACCCGACACCGCCCGGCGAGATAATACCATCGTGCGCATCAAACGCCGCCACGCCGCCGATGGCAAAACCGTAACCGTGATGGATATCCGGCATGGCAATGGAGTAACCGACAATGCCCGGCAGCGTGGCCACATTGACTACCTGTTCGGGGGCGTTATCGCGGGTAATGGAATCGATCATTCGATCATCCGCGTAAATCAGCCCCGGCACGTTCATCCTGATCCCATGCCTCTTCATCGCTTCGCTTTGGTAATCCTGTGGAATCACGAAGCGGCAGTCATCGAT
>JAUWMW010000158.1 GCA_030612965.1 bacterium | reverse complement strand
GAAACTCTTCCGGGTCGGTGGAGTTGACGCTGTCGACATCAACGTCAGAGTCATCGCCGCCACCAATCGAGATCTCAAGAGCGCTATCGAACAAGGCTCCTTCCGTGAAGACCTCTACTACCGGCTGAACGTTTTCCCCATTGAACTGCCGGGCCTGGCCGCCCGACGTGACGACATAGTCGAACTGGCAGAGCACTTTCTGATTCAATCGAACTATCCACATCCCAGCTTAACGATACCCGTCCGCGACCTGCTCTTGAGATATGACTGGCCTGGGAATATTCGCGAATTGAAAAACGTAGTTGAACGAGCAACGATCCTCGCCGGCGGTGAACCGCTCTCGGTTGAGGATTTCTCGCTGGAGGTAGATGACGCCCCGTTGGTTGATACCGGATCAGCCGGTGTCTCGGCCGCCGAGGGTCTGGAAACAGCGGAGAAAATCATGATCCTGAACGCTCTTGACCAGGCTGGCGGCAACAAAACCGCGGCCGCCGGATTGCTGAAGATCAGCCGACGAAGGCTTTACAGCCGGATGAAGGTCCACAAAATCAAGCCGTAGTGCTCGATCCGGGTCATCAGAATGTACCGCTTGGTACATTCTCAGGGTCAGTCCTTCGGGTCGGATTCTTAGGATTGGCAGTATGTCGAATGGTAACACCGAGTTAGCTCGACCGACCGGAAGAAGGCAGCCCCGGCATACCGTTTGATGTAATGACGGGTGGACCTGAATAAAGGAGTCTATTTTGAGAAAGACATTTAAGATATTCGTTATCGCCGTCGTTTGGACTCTCGCTGCCTCTGTCCCCATACTGGCCCAGGGATATCAAGGTGATCGTTCCAGCCTGATTGATGCCCTCAGGACTGAATTGGAACGCACCGACCAGTTGATCGACCGCGCCAAAGATGCGGTTCGTACCTCTCACGCGCCGGTAGCGCAACTCAACCTGAAGGCGGCTGTTGACCTCCAATCCAAGGCTTGGCGGGCGTTCGACAATGATTACCCCCGACTGGCCCATCGCCTTACTATGCAAGCCAGAGATAAGGCTAAGCGCGCCATCGCCGCCGGTCGCATGATTGAGCAGAGCGAGCATGTGGTCCTGAACAAACTTGAGCGGGTTAACGAAATGTTGGAGCGGGCGCGAGAGCTTCTGGCCGGTCGAGCCGATGCCGGCTACCAGGCGATCTTCCGCTCAGCTCAGGACAGTCACAGCAAAGCCTGGGAGTTCTATCGCTCTCGGCAGTACCGTCCCGCCATCAAGTTGGCCGATCAGGCTGAAAAGGCACTCAGGAAGCTTCTGCGGAATATCGAAGGTGATGTGCGCGGACAGATGACTTTTGATCGCCGCTCGGAGGCGGCGGAACAGTTGCTTCAACGCACTCGTACCCTCGCTGCCGACTGCGCCTCGGCGCACGCCTCAGAACTGGTTGACCAGGCCACCACAGCCTGGCGACGGGGCAGGGAACTGGCCGACAGCGGAAACTATCAGGCGGCGCTACGTGCTTTGCATCAAGCCAGAAAACTGGCCAACCAAGCCACCCGGGAATGTCGCGGAGAGGACGGCTTGCGCCACAGGTTTGAACGGATCAAGAATGAAGCCGACCGCCTTGATGAAGCTATCGCTCCGTCCGACGGTCAAGCACGGCGCTTCATCCGTCAAACGCAGGAACAGTTGGAGTTGGCCGAAGAAGCCCTCGACAAAGGACGCACCGAATCGGCCGCCGCCGCTCTCAAAGCTGCTGAGCTGACCATGAACCAACTAAAGAGATACTTGGATGCCGGAGCACCATAAGAACCTCCATGAAGTCCATCCGGTTGAGGATGGGTTTGTTCAACAACCTTCTTTTCTCGTCATCATTGCGAGCGACCGAAGGCATTCGTGTCGCAGGGAGCGCGGCAATCTCTTACGCCGAATCTGCCGGCGAGTACTGCGGACGGCAGACGCCTTCTGCTTGTCCCAAAAGGTTGTTGCGACGGGTCTTGCGTTCGGTGAAGCCGAGCCCGTGAGCTGTCGCTCTTCACTAAGACGTTGTCCGGCACGGCAACCGACAATCGACAACAGAACTCCAGCCGGCATCACCATCGAGCCGCCGGCCGTTGCTCGCTCCTTTGGGGATTATTGTTAGTATGGGGGCTGAATCGAATCCGCTAACTCATAGACAATTCCCGAGGCCGTCGTGAGAGCCAATTGGGCCGCCGGCCTTCTCTTGCTATTGGCCGCAGCCGCCGGGTTGTCTCGACCCGTTTCAGCCTCCGGCTTGTCGGTACAAGCGGGTCTTGGTTACGACCTGTTGTCGCAGGAGTATTTCCTTGACTCGGCCACCGCCGCCGGCCCCGACTCTCTAATCGTCAATTGGGCTCTCACCACCGATTACCTCGACGACCTCAAGGGTCAACTTTGGCTGACATATTCACCCCTCGCCGACGGTAGTCTGAAACTCCGAGGTAGGTATGACCAGACAGCAGAGTTTGTCCGGGTGCGTTTGGGTGGCGATCTCTCGACCGACTGGCAGCAGCGGCGTCTCCAACTCTTCAGCGAAGTCGAACTCAAAGACCGCTACCACGGGGAATCCGAGTTCGGCGACAGCTACCTTCGGGCTTACGCCAGGGGAAAACTCTCGCAGCCACTGAGCCAATCGCTGAACCTGAGTTTGCAACTGAAGTCCGACGGTGTACAGTTTGCATCGGCCTCAACCTACAGCTATAACCATTTCCGACTGGGTGGCGATATCAGCCTGCAAAAACTGTTCGGCGGTTTCTCAAGCGGCGACATCCGACTGACCATCAACCACCGCCGCGTGCCCGATAGTGTCCAGCTCAACTACCTTGCCGTCGGCGCCGAGGCCGGCTTGCTGGCCTTTTACGACCGAGGAGAACTGGATATATTGGCAGCCGTGGTCAGGAAAGACTATAGCCAGGAGGATCACAAAGACGACCATTACCGTCTCCTATTTGAGGCCAACCACCGCATCCGTTTGGGCCGCGGATGGTTCAGCCGCCAACGGTTGGAGACCGAGTTGACGCTCTACCACCCCGACGACCCTATCAATGTCGACTACTCCGAAGTCGGCCTGGCACTCTTAGGAGGGATTGAAAGCGGCCCCTATAGCCTTACCGTCGGACCTGTCTTCAGGTTCCTCGATGAACGTGAGAGCGAGTTTTCGACCGGCGAGGACTACGCCGAAACCGGCCTCCAGATCACCCTGGACTGCCTTAACCCCGGCCGGCTGTTTGCCTCGGCCGAATCCACTCTCGGTCGGCGCAATCTCAAAACCGAGTCCGACCTCCAGACCGATTTCTCCTTCGAGAGACTCAGCCTGATCGGTGATCTCTCCATCACCGCCACCCTGCGCCTCAGCTTGCTGTTCTCCGCCGAGTGGGAATGGCACGAGATTCAGGAGGAGAATTCTCGCATGTATTTGCTGTCCTCAAATCTCACCTATAGTTTCTGATCAGTGCGCCCAGGCCCGGCCGACCACCCAAGTCATCTGGCATGTGATTCTATTCACAATCTCTGGAGCTGAGGGGCGGTTTTGTGGGGCTGGCAGTGATGGTTCATAAGCGCTTTGTCAGCTCTATGTTCTCATGGGCTACGGGTCTCTGTCGGCCCGTGTTGTGACCGGTCTTGATCTATGGCTGTTTCAGAATTGGTTCACAATCTCAGTTTCATCTGATGGCCCTGCGCATCATTGCGCTCCTGCTGTTTAGGTATCTCGGTGGTGGTGTCGGGCGACCCCCGCCCGACGGCTGTTTTACAGGCCGAAGGTGGTCAGGCAAAGACGCCTGACGGCACCCACAAAGCGACTCAAGGCTTCGCTAAGAGAGAACGATCAGGTCCATGTGCAGGCCGTTCGAGGGTGCGCGCGGTGGTTGATATTGTGAACTGTTTCACAATATCGGCTCTCCCTGCGGCAGTTTTTGTGGCTGGTGTAAGTTGCTTTTGCACTCGGTTGACAGGGCTTGTTGATAAACTCAGCATAGATAGATAGTTTCGGTGGGTCTTGTCCGCCGCGGCGGACGCGAGCGGATTTGTGTGACCTGCCGCCCTTGTCCGACGATAGCTTATGTGTCAGGTCACAATCCGCCTGGGCGGATCAAGACCTGACACCACCGGGCACGACTTTTTCAACCCGCCCGAGATTAAATGGGGAACTGGCCCGACCCCTCATCGGCGACTAAGTTTGTGAACATGTTCACAATCTCAGTTCGTTATGATGGACATACCTACCTCTGTATTCCTATTATTTGAGTCCATCGATAGTAACAGACAGCCGTCCTTGTTTGTGATTTGTATCACAAGCGGTCTCTTATTAGCAGACACTGGTGATCTGTGTTTCGTGGTGTCGGGCGACCTCGCCCGACGCCTGCCTTCACCCGTGATGGCCCTCAGGCGAGTCGCCGGACAGCACCTCAATGGGCTCACTCGGTCAGGTCGGTAGCGCCCTTGTATTTTTTGGTAGGCGGCGTTATTTAGAGTTCTTTTGGAAGCTGTTATGAGCTTTGTCCGGCCAGGGTTGTCGGCTTGTGAGGTCGTGGTGTATGGGGCTGTTTTATTACTACAGGTCAGCATATTTCACTTATTTTAAGATTTCTCTTGACAGATTGCGGATTTTGTAGTAGATTCCCCTTGTCTAGGGAAATAGTTGTGTTTTCAGCGCTTCTGTTTTGGACCCGTCGCACCTTAGGTAACGCAAGAACTACTTAGCGTTACGGACTTTACAAGCTTCACTTTTCGGTTTTGACAGAGATTTTGAGACCTGGTTAAATAAATATGTTTGGCCGGTTTTAGGTCTCGCAAGTTTTATCCTCTTCAGATTCTTATTCATCAACTCCTCGTTTGGTCTTTATGGCTATTCGATATTTTGGTGAGAGGAGTTTGGCGGGTCCCGATGCCCGACCCTATTGTGGGTGAAGATCGGACTTTTTAAGGTAATTGTTTTGAGTTAATTGAGACTTTTACCTCAAACTAAACTGATTATTTTTATAAAGGAGCATTCTAATGATGCAAAAAAGAAGTTTATATTCTTTGCTGCTGACCTCCTTTATGCTGGTATTTGCGTTCTCCTTGTCTTATGCGCAGGAAGTAACGTTTGAGTCAAAAACGGTTTTACGGTGTCAGGATAATGCTATCAATGTCACCGTTGATCCGGGAGTGGGTAATTCGATCAGTGCCTTTGAGATTGTTTACAATATCACGGGTGATGTTACCGCTAGTGGCGTAACTCTGTCGGTTCCCGATTTTTGGCATCCTGTTACTGACCTTTCCAATCCTGGAGTCGTGCGCATTGCCGGTATGATGATAAACCCGGGTGGTGCTTGCATTGACGCACCGACGGTGGTGGCTACTATTAGCCTTACAACTGCCGATGTTTGTGACGGTGCGATAATTATTGACGAGACCTCACTGACCATTCCTAAGTGTGGTGGTACTTGCTCTGTCAATGCTACAACCCAGTTTGTCGACTGCGCTACCAGCACGCTGGTTATCCCTGTCGTCAACGCCGGGACTGTCACAATTCAGAATGCCACTCCGACCATTGTCCCTATTGCTAATGCCCTGGTTCATTGGGGTACACCCATTCTGGTTGATGTCTTCGGCAATGATGCTGATCTGTCTTCAATTCCTGGTGGTTGCGAGACTCTGACGTACTCGCTTGTCAATCCACCGGCGGGGATGGCCATCACTACGCTGACGGATACGACAGCCAGAATCAACTGGACGCCCAGCGCTGCCCAAATGGTGGCGGCCTGTGAGTACGAGATTGAGGTTCGGGTTGATGATGCCTGCCCTTACCGGGACAGTGCTTCGACCAGTTTCACGATTTACTTGTGGAACGACGAGCCGGAGATCACCTGCT
>JAUWMW010000278.1 GCA_030612965.1 bacterium | reverse complement strand
TGGTCACCCCCTCCGGGCTGCCCAAAGGTCGCCTGGCGGCCGAGGACATGGTGATTGTCGATATCAACGGCAAACATCTCCAGGGCAATCTCCGCGCCTCGGCCGAACTGGCCATGCATCTGCTGGTCTACCAGCACCGGGATGACGTCAAGGCCTGCATCCACGCGCACCCCCCGCACGCGACCGCATTTGCGGTGGCCGGGATGCAGCTTGAGGAGGATATCCTGCCGGAGGTCGTAGTGTCGGTTGGGTGCATTCCATTGACGGACTATGCTGGTCCGGGCACCGATGAGGCGCCGCGATCTATCGAACCACACGTCGACGATGCACAACGTCTACATCAGATCCTTCCGGTGGATTCTGAATTCGTAGCCTGATCTGTACTTGTAGAACCCCATCTGAGCATTGATGTGTTGGATTGGCTCATTAACCGCCCGCATGGCCGTGATCAGCCGACCGAACTCAGGAAAGTCCTGTCTCAGTTTGTGATACATAGAGGCCTTGAGCCATTTGGCCAACCCCCTGCCTCGGTACTCCTCGGCGACTCCGGTCATTAACTGATCGATCGTTTCCAGGTTGTTAGGGCTAACAGATGCCTCCGTAAGAGCCACCAACCTGTCGTCCGAGTCAAAAAGGGCGATACAATACAACGGCAAATTGTTCTTCTCCCGCCATTTCCCATCTCGTCGCAAGTCGGCCTCATCTACATGCCAACTGAAGTTATCCTCACGTTCTCGCGGCATGGCCCGGAGGCACATCTTGAGAAAAACGCTCAGTTGCTCCACGTATCGTTTAGGATAGTTGAGAAAGAACTCATGTCTCAAGGTCTTGTTCTCTCGAAGTATGCTTGATCGCCACTGGTCGAGAGTCTCAGAATTCGCTGACTTCTCATCCAAAACGAACTCATCCAGCCTGTTGAGTTCTTCTGCTTTCCAGGCGCGGGCCACCGCTGTTATGCGCTCGTCGTGCGAGGCACAATGGACTTCGTCGATCTTGTGCCGGTTCATCAGGGCGAGGAATTGCTGACCTGAGAAGCTAACGAGGGACTCGGGGATACTATCATAGAGGGCATCAAACCATGCCCACGGATGTTGGTCCGGCGTGCCGGGGTGTCGCACCCACAATCCCATGTGACCCACGATACTCCCGCCACACATGATCACTGCCTCGTTGTAGGCCTTCTCCTCCTCTGCGAAGGAGAGGAGGCGAGATTTCAACTCCTGCCAGGATATTGCCGAGAGGTGTTCCTTGTACTTCGACTTAATCGCCGCAAGGAGTTCGTAGTATTCCCGCCAGTGGGTGTCGGTGAATGAGTCGTCGTCAACGTAAAGCACATCGTACATCCGGGTCGCTTTCGCTAAAGTTCAGGGGTTGAGCTATCGGCCGTATATTACGGCGTAATCTGTCCCAAATCAAGCTTCGTGTTTTCAGTGATCGGCGCCGTTATGTCCCCGGTCAAGTGTTGACCGTTGACATCCAGCCGCTCTGGCGGTAGATTCCCAAAACGCCAAAACTGTGAGGAAGAGCATCGTTGCGTAACTTTGACTATCATCGGGCAGCCGACTTGAAAGAGGCCTGTCGGCTGATGGGTGAACTCCCGAAGGCTCAGATATTGGCCGGTGGGACCGACCTGCTGGTTGATATCGATTCAGGGTTAAGACATGCAGAGCATGTTATCTCCATCAGGGACATCTCAGAACTGAAGCAGATTCAGAAAGAAAGCAACCGGATTAGCATTGGCGCTGGTTGCAGTGTGGCAGACGTGGAGTCCAATGAACTTATCCGAGAGCATTTACCTGAGCTCGCCGAGATGGTGGTCATGTTTGCCTCGCCGCAAATACGAAACCGGGCCACAGTGGCGGGGAACATTTGCAGCGCGGTGCCGTGCGGGGATTTCCCACCTATTCTTATAGCGTTAGGCGCCGAGGTCGAACTGTGTTCAAGCAATGGGACTCGAGCGTTCCTACTTGAGGATTTTTTCCATGGTAACCGCGAGACGGTCCGGCAGGAGAATGAGATCCTAACGCGAATACTTGTTCCCATCAAACCGAACGGAGCCGCGGCGAACTATCAGAAGTTTCGACGAAGAGCCGCAAACTCGTTGGCCTTGGTTAGTGTGGCCGCTTATCTCGAAATGAGTGATGACCTTTGCAGCCGGGCACGAATTGTCCTTGGGTCAGTAGCGCCGATACCCCTGAGTGCGAAAAAGGCTGGTCGATCATTGGAAGGGAAACCGGTCGATGATGCTGCTATTGCATCAGCGGCCGGGACTGCCCGCGACGAGGCTTGTCCCATCACCGACCAGAGGGGCACTGAAACCTACCGGCGTCAGTTGGTAGAGGTGCTGACTAAGCGCGCGCTTCGGCAAGTGCTGCGAGCGATCAATACAGATGAGACCGGGAAGCGGGCCGACCATGAGTAGCAAGTATCTTATTGAACTGACCATAAACGGTAACAAGCACACGGTGCCGGTGTCCGGCTCCACGACCCTGCTGGAAGTGCTGCGCGAACAGATCGGTCTTACGGGGACGAAGTCAGGTTGTGGCGCCGGTGACTGCGGCGCCTGCACCGTGCTTGTCGACAATCAACCCACTAACTCCTGCCTAGTGCCGGCTCTGGAAATGGAGGGCCGTGAGATCGTCACTATCGAGGGACTCGCCAGGGGTGACCAATTGCATCCGATGCAGCGGGCTTTTGTGGAGGAAGGAGCCATCCAATGCGGATTCTGCACGCCCGCGATGGTGCTTACGGCCAAGGCGCTGGTCGACAAGAACCCTGATCCAACTGAAGACGAAATTCGCGAGGCGCTCAGCGGGACGCTTTGTCGATGCACCGGCTACACGAAGATCGTTGAAGCCATCCAGCACTGGCGAAATCACATCGATCCACCCACCGGGGAGAAAAAGGCCGCCGACGGTCACGTGGTAGTGGGCGCCCGGGTGCCGCGAAAGGACTCACTCGAAAAGGTTACCGGCCGGGCGCAGTATGCGGATGACATTAGATTGCCGAACATGCTCTGGGGGAAACTCCTCACCAGTCCGCTACCTCATGCCCGGATCAAGCG
>JAUWMW010000235.1 GCA_030612965.1 bacterium | reverse complement strand
GGCTGAAGTCCGGCCCAAAGTAGTATGTACCCACGCCGTCGGTTGTATCCCAGGAAGCGTTGGCAATCACCGGTGTAGCCTCCAGCGTAACCGGCGTGGCTTCGGGATCGGTGGCGGTCAGCGCCTGAGTCCACGGGAAGGCAACGAACACATCAATAGTATCAGGCAGCGTTACCGACCAGACCGGTGGCTGGTTGCCGGCTTCAGCTACGTTGATCTCTATGATCTGGGTGTCGGCGGCCATGTCGTTATCGGTAGCGATAAAGGACAGGAAGTACTGTCCGGCCTGGGTGAAGTCAGGTGTGAATGAGAAAATGGCTATGTCACTCGAGGGTTGATCTAGGGTGTAGTTGCTGTCGGGCAGATTCTCAACCACCAGCGTCGGGATATCGCGATCATCTACAGCCCAAGCGTTCAGGCTCATAGTCTGGCCTTCAGTGATGCTGAACGGCCAGAGACTGTCGGTGAAATGGATGCTCGGAGGTTGGTTGCGATCGTACACCCTGATTGTCTGGGTGCCGGTGGAGTCTCTCAACTCAGGATCGAACTCATCGATTACATGGAATTTCAGGTAGACAAGAGCTGGGGGGATACCGCCCTGGGTATAGTCCGGTACGAATGTCAACAGACCCACCTGGATCGAGTCTGTATCGTTCCAGGTGATATCAAAGGTCATGTTGGGCAGCATGCCTCCGGTACCATTGACGTCGGGCTGAATGTCCGGCATTGAGCCGTCGTAGTCCAAGGCCCAAACCTCGAACTCAAGGGTATCGAGTTCCATGACCGAGTCCGGCTGACCGAACGGGATCAGCAACCAGGGCATGCGGTTAACATCTGTCACCGTGATGATTACCTCGGCAGAATCGACGTCACTCGGGAAGTCGGCGTCAGTGGCGTAGAACCAGACGCTGTACGAGCCTGAATCGTCGTAAGTGGTGATCCACTCAAACGTGTAGATGTCATCATCGTCGAGATCGTCAAAGGTGGCGCTGCCCGGAAGGGTCGAACTGGTCATTATTGGCGGCGGGCCGTCGATGTCGATGCCTGCAACCAGGAACGAGAGGGTGTCAAGTTCTGCCAAAGTGGCATTGGAAAGCGGTGAGAGCTCCGGTGGCTGGTTGCCGGCCTCGGTCACATTGATGGTAAGGGTAGCCTGACTTGAGTCGATGCCGTCATGGGCGAATATAGTGATGTCGTAGAGGCCCGCCTGACGGAAGTCCGGTGCGAAGGTAAACCAGGCAACCCCATTGCCTGAGTCAACGAAGGTGAAGTTATCCGGAACGGTCAGCGTATCCACGCTGTAAGTGATCAGTTCCAATTCCGGATCCTGTGCCGTCAGGCTGTCGGTCAGGATCAGTCCTTCGGTTATCGTGAAGGTTGGAATAGGATCGAACACCGGCACCTGATTGCCGGCTTCCTGTACCTGAATCAGGACTAGTTCCTCGGCGACGTCCATACCGTCGTCGGCGAAGAAAGTGACCGCGTAGAGTCCGGCCTGGAGGAAGCTGGGGCTGAAGGTGTAAGTACCCGTACCGTCGAGGTTGTCGACGAAACCGGCGTTTTCATGCAAAGTATCGACCGACAATATCGGTGGCAGGCCGCCATCAGGGTCGCTGGCAGTAACGTTGATCACCAGCGTCTCGCCCTCCAATACGGCCTGCGGTCCGATCGAGTCGAGAACCGGTGGAATATTGGTGCCGACTGTTGTTATCTCAACATCCATCGTCGTGCTCAACTGCGGTGTGCCCTGGTCGATGGCCATGAATGTAGCGGTATCGATACCCTCCTGGCCGTGGTCGGGGTGGAAGGTAAAGCGACCGGTGTTGTCACCGTAATCAACGAAAGTGGCGTTGGTCGGCAGCAAGAGGGCGGTCAGGAAAACCACACCGGCCGTGTCGGCGTCGGTGGTGTCGGAGGCGGTAACGAGGAAAGTGAGTGAATCGCCCACGGCAACGCTGAACGGTCCGGCCGGCTCAAAGGCGGGCGCCTGGTTGGCTTCGAGCGTCGTGATGACGAAAGTAGCCGAGTTGGCCTGGTACGGTGGGGCGACTTCGGATGCAAAAATGTGAACCGTGTCCATCCCGGCATCGAAGTAGTCGGGTGTGTAAGTAAGAACGGCCACACCGTTGCCGCTGTCGACGAAGGTGATGTGGTCCATCAGAGTGTTGGCGGATATCGTCACGAATCCACCTTCGGGATCACTGGCCGTGATTACCATTATCAGCGTGTCGCCTTCATAGACGGTAGTATCGGGGATCGGGTCTATTGTCGGCGGCTGATCGCCGGATTCGGTGACCGTGATATTAACCACCTCGGAATCGATCAGCGCCCCGTCATCAGCGTAAAAAATGACACTATATATCCCCGACTGCAGGAAGTCCGGTGTCCAGTCGAAGATGCCGGAACCGTCGAGGTTGTCGATGAAGCTCGCCCCGGTCGGCAGGGTCCCGGTGGAAAGCGCGGGAATGGTGCCGTCTGAATCGCTGGCCGTGGCAGTGAAGGTTAGGGCTAAACCCTCAGTTGCCACCTGCGCGCGGATCGAGTCAAGTACTGGTGCGTGGTTGCCCGATTCATCGACGGTGATCAGGACCTCTTCACTATCGATCAAGGCGCCGTCATCAGCGTAGAACGTGACGTTGTATATTGCCGCCTGAGTGAAATCCGGTGTCCAGTCAAAGACGCCACTGCCGTCACCGTTGTCGACGAAGGTAGCGCCGGCGGGTAACGTCGAAGTTGACAAGACGGGGATGGTGCTGTCGGCGTCAGTAGCGGTTACGGCGAAGTTCAGAAGGATGCCTTCGGTGATCGTCTGTGGACCGATAGCGGCCAGCACCGGCGGCTGGTTGCCGGCGTCATTAACCGTAATGGTGACAATCTCGCTATCCGGGAGAGCCACACCGTCGTCGGCGTAGAAAGTGACATCGTAGATTCCTGTCTGCGTGAAATCCGGCGTCCAGTCAAAGATGCCACTGCCGTCACCATTGTCGACGAAGGTCGCACCGGTAGGCAGCACCGAGGTTGTCAAGGCCGGTAAGGTGCCGTCCGGATCGGAGGCGGTGACGACGAAGTTGAGAATGGTCCCCTCGTCAGTAACCTGTGGTCCTATCGGCGCCAACAGCGGCGGCTGGTTGCCGACTTCGCTAACTGTGATCTCGACTATCTCGCTGTCAAGCAAGCTGCCGTCACTGGCGTAGAACGTTACGGTGTGCAGCCCGGCCTGAGTGAAGTCCGGCGTCCAGTCGTAAATGCCGCTGCCGTCGCCGTTGTCGACGAAAGTCGCGCCGGTCGGCAGGGTCGAAGTCGACAAGGCCGGGATGGTGGCATCGGGATCAGTGGCCGTGACGCCGAAGTTCAGATTGACGTTTTCAGTTGTTCCCTGTGGTCCGATAGCGGCCAGCAAGGGTGACTGGTTGCCGGATTCACTGACTGTGATCACGACCTCTTCGCTATCAATCAAGGCGCCATCGTTGGCGTAGAAGGTGACATTGTGGATACCGGCGTCGGTGAAACCGGGCGTCCAGTCGAAAACACCGCTGCCGTCGCCGTTGTCAACGAAGGTGGCTCCAGTCGGCAAGGTCGAGGTCGACAAGGCCGGGATGGTGGCGTCGGGATCGCTCGCCGTGACGCCGAAGTTCATATTGACGTTTTCAGTTCCGGTCTGGGGACCGATGGGATCAAGAACCGGTGATTGGTTACCGGCCTCATTGATAGTTATTACGACTTGCTCACTATCGATCAAGGCGCCGTCATCGGCGTAGAAGGTGACATCGTGTATCCCGGCATCGGTGAAGCCCGGCGTCCAATCGAAATCGCCACTGCCATCGCCATTGTCAATGAACGTTGCTCCAGTGGGTAAGGTCGAGGTC
>JAUWMW010000017.1 GCA_030612965.1 bacterium | reverse complement strand
GGCTCGGGATGACGAACTCGCGTACCTGAAGGAGCAGGCACATCATTTCGAAGGAGCTCTTGACGACATAAAAGCGCGTGTCAATGAGCTTCAGCAGCAATCGGCGGATTCAAGCAAGGCGCCGGAGAAAGAGAAAAAGTGAGGCAGCGTACCATGTCACCAAGAGGCAGTTCCGGCGGTGGCGGAGGCCGAGGTCAGGGCGGTGGTCGCGGTCAAGGTCAGGGTGGCGGACGTGGTATGAGACGCGGTGGCGGGCGTGGAATGGGTCGACGTATGGGCATGGAGGCAGCTCCAGGTCCGGTCGAGACACCACGCTTCCAGCCACACACTGAACATCCTGACCCGGGAGGATTGAAGTCAGAAAGCCCGGGTCAGGAAATCGAAATGCTCAGAGCCCAGGCTGACACAATGATGGCTGAGTTGCAAACCATCAATGCACGCATCTCCGTCCTGCAAGGGGGAAATGGGCCTGCTCCAACCGATGTCGCAGATTTAGGTGTGCGCAGGAAGACCTCGAATGTCACGAGAGGTGGAAGAATGACTGCGATCGTAGATAAAGAAGAATGTGTCAGTTGTGGAATCTGCGCCAGTCTATGTCCAGAAGAGGCAATCACCATAGAGGATATAGCGGTGATCAATCCCCAGAAGTGTACTGGCTGTGGTTTATGCGCAGACGAATGCCCCAACGAGGCGATTTCGCTTGTCAAATTGGAAGAAGTGGCGTTATAGTGAGAATCGAGTGGTCGAGCTATACTCCTATGAGGAGTTCGTGCATCTGAAAGAACAGGCCCAGGATTTCAAGGGATTTATTGAAGATATCGAGATGGGTGAGAAAGAAAAAACGTGAGAGAGGATACTATGGCACCAAAAGGTAGTTCCGGCGGCGGGAGTGGTCGCGGTCAAGGAGGCGGCGGCGGCCAGGGTCAGGGCGGAGGTCGTGGTCAGGGGAGCGGAGGAGGTCAGGGTGGTGGTGGAGGTCGCGGTCAGGGCGGCGGCGGAGGTCGTGGTTCAGGACAGGGTCGCGGCATGGGTCGCGGTGGACGAGCCCTTGGTCCCAGTGGCGAATGTGTCTGTCCCAAATGCGGTGCCACTGTTCCTCATCAGCAAGGTCTCGCTTGTATTGAAATGGACTGCCCGAAGTGTGGTCATAAGATGACAAGGCAGTAGGGAACTGAAGAACCACACTCTGACAATATCTATCGCCAGCGGCAAGGGTGGCACAGGGAAAACCACCATTGCCACAAATCTGGCTGTAGCCATCGCCCGGATGGGCAAGGATGTTGCGTATCTTGATTGTGATGTCGAGGAGCCGAACGGTAGTATCTTCCTGAAACCGGAAATCACGGAGCAGATTGACGTTACTGTTCCGGTTCCCCGGGTTGACCTCGATAAATGCACCTTCTGCGGTGAGTGTTCCGCTGCCTGCGAGTATCACGCCATCGCTGTTCTGGGAAAAACAGTGGAGGTTTTTGCTTCGCTTTGTCACGGCTGTGGGGGTTGCAGTGATATCTGTCCGGAGGATGCCATCGAAGAGATTCCCAGAACCATCGGACGTATCAGTCGCGGAGTTGGGATGGGAGTCGAGTTCCTTGAGGGACGTCTGAATGTTGGAGAAGCGCTGTCACCTCCCGTCACCAAGGCATTAAAGAAGCTCGCTGTAACGTCTGATGTTGCCATCATTGACGCCCCCCCCGGCACATCCTGTCCAGTCATCGAGGCAATCAGCGGCACCGACTTCGTGATCCTGATAACCGAACCCACGCCGTTTGGACTGAACGATCTCAAGCTGGCTGTAGGAATGGTACGCGAGATCGGTCTGCCGTTCGGCGTTGTGATCAATCGTTCGGATATCGGTGACAACAGGACCGATGAGTATTGTCACCGGGAAAGAATCGATATCCTGAAGAAGATCCCGTTTAATCGCCGGCTCGCTGAAGCTTACTCGCGGGGTGAGATGATGTTCGGCGTCGATTCCGAGTATGAGAGAAGTCTCCGCGAGTTGTATGAAAACATCGTAGGCAGGATCAACCATGACTGAATTAGTCATCGTCAGCGGTAAGGGCGGCACCGGCAAGACCAGCCTGGTTGGATCGCTCGCTGCTTTGTCACGGGACAAAGTGCTGGTTGATTGTGATGTCGACGCTGCTGATCTTCATCTGATCCTGCGGAACAAAATACAGAAGACGTCTGAATTCACCGGCGGCAAGCAGGCGTTTATTGTTGAGGCAGACTGCACGAATTGCGGCCTCTGCCCCGAGTACTGCCGATTCGATGCGATCAAGCATGAGGAGTTGACAACCGGCCCCGACAAAGAGCGCTATTGGATAGACAAGCATGCCTGTGACGGATGCGGAGTCTGTGTGCGTCATTGCCCGGAGCAGGCAATCGTTTTCAAGGAGGTAATCAGCGGTGAGTGGTACCTCTCTGATACGCCGTACGGTCCCTTGGTGCATGCGCGTTTGGGTTTTGCACAAGCCAATTCAGGCAAGCTGGTTTCACTGTTGCGTCAGCAGGCAAGGTTATTGGCAGACAAGAGAGGGTTGGACCTAATAATCGTTGACGGTCCGCCTGGAATCGGCTGCCCGGTAATCGCGTCGATCACTGGGGCCGGGTACATTCTCATTGTCACTGAACCATCCATGTCGGCCATGCACGATATGGAACGACTATTGCAGTTAACCAAACATTTCAGAATTCCTACGGGAATATGTATTAACAAGTCAGATATCAACCCCACTCTAACATCTCAAATTGAGGAGTTTGCAAAGAACGAGAAAGTGAAAATCCTGGGGCGAATCCCCTACGACCCGTCCGTGACAGCAGCACAATTGGAAGGCACCACCATTGTCGAGTACGACGTCAATGGAGCGTCCGAAAGCGTCAAGCTCTTGTGGTCGAATCTTACTGAGGAGCTTAAAGAGTAGAGCAATGATCCGAAGCCAAAGTAGCAGAAAAACACGAACGAATAGTAATCAATACGGAGCCTGAACAATGAAAATCGCCATTCCGACAATAGATGGAAAACTGTGTCCGCATTTTGGTCGTTGTCAGCAGTTTGCAGTCCTTGATGTCGATCCTGAAACGAAGTCTATTAATGCGTCTGAGATGTTAACCCCACCCGCGCACGAACCGGGCGTGCTTCCCGCATGGCTGAGCCAGATGGGATGCAATGTCATCATTGCCGGCGGTATGGGAGGGCGAGCCGTCGACATGTTCCAGCAAAACGGCATCAAAGTTGTCATGGGTGCACAGAATGAAAAGCCTGAGGAGATTGTGACAGCTTATTTGAATAATGGTCTTGAAACCGAGGCCAATCCGTGTGACGATCCTGCCTTTCACGACGACAAACCCTCCGGGGATTAGCAGTGTCAGTCGAGTGAGATCGAACAATCGGCTACCCTATCTGTGTTGGGACGGGGTGAGTTGACAGTCGGATAAGAAAGAGCGGTCATTCACCTGTGCGAACAACGAATCAGGAGGTAATATAACCACTTGGTTATCTACTTCGCAGGTATGGTAATTCTGAATTCGGAACCCGAACCTTCACGATTCACAACCTCGATTCTCCCACCGTGCTCTTTGACAATACCGTAGCTGATTGAGAGACCCAGCCCAGTGCCCTGATCGACGTCTTTGGTGGTGAAAAAGGGAGCAAATACTCTGTCCAGATCTTCTTCGGGAATGCCGCAGCCAGTGTCAGAGAAACTGACAACGACATTGTCCCCGTCAGATTCAGTAGTAATCGTCAGCTTCCCTCCATCCGGCATAGCATCCTGCGCGTTGAGGATGATATTCAGGAATACCTGTTGCATTTGCTCGCCGCCGATGAATACGTCAGTCAGGGACTCACAGAAATGACGATCCAACTCGATACGGCTCTTCGCCAACTGCGAACTCACCAGTGACAGGGTCGTTTTAAGGAGATCGTTGATGTTATACCGTGACTTCGCAGTGGGCTGTTGCCTGGAGAAGACCAGAAGGTCGTTGACGATATCCCGAATCCTTCGAGTGACGCGTAACATCCTGTCGACACCTTCTGCGTCTTGTGAGTAGTCCAGGATCTTTCCGGTCTTGACCGTCTGAAGTGTACCATACAGCACTGACAGAGGGTTATTGACCTCATGGGCCACGCCTGCGGCCAGGCGCCCCACTGTTCGCAGTCTATCGGCGTGCATAAGCTGGGCACGATGCTCAGCCTCCTTTTGTGTGGCCTGCACCAACAGGGTGACATCGCTGACTGTGCATACCACTCCGCCGTCCGTCGTGCCTTTGCCGTAGGGCGAGCATGTCAGATCGAACCAGGCGGTACTGCCGTCTCGAGCCGGCTCACTGAATCTGCATGTGCACTGTGTGTCTCCGCCGGTCGTGTAGAGGCCTTGCTTTATGCATAGTGGGAAACCATGCTTGGATCCAAAGATATCGTCAATGAACTCACCGACGCAGCTACCACGAGGGCCATGCATTCTCTCAACTATGCTGTCCATATTGCTGTTGGCCCAGGTGATGCGTGCCTCGCTGTCAAGGAGACCCAACCCTATTGGAACACTGGCCAGAATTCCCTTGTGCAACTGGGTCAATTGCCTGAGTTCTTCCTCCAGGCGCTTGCGTTCGGTGATGTTGCGGCTGAGAGCAATCAGATGGCCCTCGGTTTCTTGGAGATCACCTTTCGCCGCTATCGAGAGTTCGAACCAGGCGGGACCGGAGGGTAGATCGAGCTTGTATGCAGCCCCTGTATGATTTCCAGATTCGACCGTCTCACTGATTGCGTTCATTATGGTTCGGGCGGCATCTTCAGGCAGAACCTCGCTTACTGTTTTGCCAATGAATTCCTCGGGGCGAACGAAGAGTTCAGAGGTTCGTTTCGCATGACAACTGTAGAATCGCCCGTCACGATCGATTTCAAACATCAGGTCGGGCAGGGCAGTGAGGGTAGCCTCGAGTTGTTGGTTTGCCTGTCGCAGGGCTTGCTGGGCACGTTTACGTTCTTCCTCGTTACTGAGAGCTCGCGCAAGGGTGGACATGACCCGTATTTCAACCTCAGTGAATTGTCTTGGCTCGATATCCACGACGCAGAGAGAACCGATTGCCTCTCCTCCCAGGTGTATGGGGAACCCGAGATATGATCGCAAAGCGTATCTTCCGACGTTAGGATCGGTTCGTTCATACACGGTTCCGTTGAGCTCCTCAATCATGACCGACTTGTCGCCGCCCCTGATTGTCGCCTCATAACATATGTGACCGTCGGGTGTGTCCCTGCGTTCGATGTTGGTCGGCGCCATAGACTCAGACAAGATGACCAGTGAGTTATCTGAGCGATCAAGTTGATTATAAAGCGAATAAGCTCCACCGATAATGCTGAGAGCCTGTTCTACAATGATCTCTATGTTTCTATCAGGGTTGATTCCAAGCCGGAGGAAGATCTCATTCAACTGCTCGTTGCTTTCCTCGGCCCGCTTGCGCTCGGTGATATCACGGAAATACCAGATTCGGCCGTAGTTCTCTCCGTTGATGCCAATGAGAGGTGTGGAGAATCTGTCGAGTATCCGGCCGTCCTTGAGTTCGATTTCGCCTCTGCTTTTGCTCTCTGGATGGTCATACAGATAGGTGACTTTCTGCGCGAGGTCGTCTGGGTCCTTGACCATGGTCATAGTGTGCCGGGCGATTATCTCGTCGTCATCCCCGGAGTCCAGCAATTGCTGGGGCACGCGCCACATCTCGATAAAACGCTTATTGCAGAGGATTACCTTTCGCTCATTACTCACGGCCAGAATCCCATCAATCGTAGCTTCAGATTGTGCTTCCAGCAAGGCGGTCTTGAGACCAAGTGATTCCTCGGCCTGTTTGCGCTTGATGCTCTGAGCCAGATCGGTAGCGGCCGAGCGAAGGAAGTCCTGTTCGACAGGTTCCCATTTACGAGGTGAAATGCAGTTGTCGAAACCGATGAATCCACATAACTCGCTGTCGACTGTGATAGGTATTACCAAAACCGCCTTGATACCCTGTTTTTCCAGGAGCGGTTGCTCATCGGGGGGAAGATCAGCCACAAGGTCGGAAATGGCCATACCACGGGAGAGCAATTCCGTCCACCGATGGTAGTTCTCATCCAACGGGATATCCTGCAGGTCCGGGTTGTCTATCTGCGACTCGATTCCCTCTGCACACCATTCAGCAACCTGACTGACCAGCAGTTGGCCGTCCTTGTCTTGATGAGTCAGGAACACATAAATGCAACTCGCGAGCGAAGCGGGGCCGACGATGTCCACAAAACTTTGATAAGGGATATCGCCCTGGTGCGGCAAGAGCAGGTCCGAAGCGGCGTTCAGCGCCTTCAAATAGCGCTCGCGGGTGTGTAGCGCCTCTTCGGCCCGCTTACGGTCAGTGATGTCTTCGACAGTACCTTCATAGTACATCGTATCCCCGGACACATCGCGAACAGCCCGGACACTTTCGCGTACAAACAGGGCGGCGCCGTCACGACGCTGCCACGAGTGTTCGATCCCAATAACCCGCCCCTCCTTATCGACTCTCTCCAGAAACTCTGAGCGTTCATAATCCGGCTCGTAACCGTACTCGTTCAGATTGTATCCGGCGAGTTCATCAGACGACTTATAGCCCAACATGGAAAGAAGTGCGGGGTTTGCGGCCAGGATGTGTCCATCGCGAGTCGTTTGATACATACCGATGGTAGTTTGCTCAAACATCTGCTGGAGTCGTTCATCCGATCCGGGCGCCGTCTCCAGTTTCTGTTGAAGTTCAGCTATCTGCGCGTGAAGCCTGTTGACCTCGTCTGCAATCCGGCTATCCGTCTCGAGCTTTTCTTTCCGGCCCATATCTATCTGCCGATAATATTTGCTTACCTACATTTCACTTCAGAATCGTCCTGCCGGCAACCGCAGCTGCCTCGCCGAAGTACATCCGGTGAATACCGCTCAAGGGGACACCCTGACATTGCAAATCGACGGGTGACCTCTGGAAACTCGACTGTCGTTCATCGTCCACTAAAGTCCCTTGAAGAACTGCTCCAAAGGTGCATCCAGTGCCGCCGCCAACCGTGACACAGTTGAGATCGAAGGAGACGACTTGGCGTGTTCCACCTGAGAAATCAAACTCGGTGAAAGCCCGGTCCGATTGGCCAGTTGACGCAAGCTCAGTTTCTGTTTGCCACGCAGTCGGCGGACCTCATTGGCGATCTGTTCTATCGCCTCCTGATTCAGGTTGGTGCGAAGACCGTAGTGCTTTATGGCCCTGTCCAGAGTAGCGATCAGTTCATCAACTTCAAACGGTTTGGTCAGGAAATCGAAAGCCAGCCCGCGCATCGCCTCCACCGCCCGATCGAATGTGGGGTAACCCGACAGCAAGATGATACAGATATCCTTGTCGATCTGCCGAATCTTTCTCAGCAGTTCCAAGCCATCGATCTTCGGCATAACGACATCGAGAATGATAATCTGAAACATCTCATCCCGAAGAATCGATACCGTCATTAATGGGTCCGTCGTATACCGTACCACGAAGTTCGCGTTGGTTAGGAGCTGCTCAAGGTGTTCGCAAACATCCTGATCATCATCGATGATGAGAACTTTGATTTCTCTCTGGGTTGAATGTGTTGTCATCGGAACGTGGTCCTTCTTGGTTGTCAATGCCACTAACAAATAGCATGATTGTTAGTGCCTATGTCAAGCAAGAACTCGTTGCGAGGCCAGTTCTGTGATGAGGCCGTACAGCTAAAATGCCTGGATGTTAGAGCCTGGCAGTGAGGTTTCGTGTTCTGAGTGATTAGTCTCGTGCCGCGAGACCAAACCTCGATTCACTTCAGTGAACGAACTGTCTGTTCGTGAGACCGTCACAGGCTAGGATCTTCGTTCTTCTCCGAACAACGACGCGCCGGCAAGAGTATCGACAGCCCCCTCGGAAAAACAGTTGACTTATTCTAATCTTCTGTTATAATTTGTTTTGAGAGAATGAGTTACGTGTTCTGCCGGAATGGTCTCTGCCGGCCACTCTCGGGTATGGATCACGGTGGCCGCGGACACGTTTCTTCGAACGTCTGAATGAACAATACGCCGGACGTGTCATGTCTGGTTCCGGTTGGTCTGATCTGCTGAGGTCTTGTTGAGTTCAAATCCTGTGGTTGTGCCGGCAGCAACTGATCACATGTTTAGTGGTGACGACGCGGTTGGATCAAACCGACAAGAATGACAGACGAGGCGATAGTCACATACCGTGATGTTACGGTGAGGAACAAAAGGTTATGATTAAGAAGTCAGTGCTGACAACTATGCTACTGCTGCTGCTGCTGTCGTCGATGGCGGCTGGTTCCGATTTCAACGGTGAGACTTACCTGAAACTCACAATTGACGACAGAAGTGAGCTTGACAAACTGAGTCGAGTGGTGTCGATCGACAATGTCCGGGGCGAGGTCGTATATGCTTACACGCACGAGGACAATCTCGAGGTTCTTACGACGATGGGTTACAAGTATGAGATCCTGCCGCATCCTTCGACTCTGATCAATCCCGTAATGTCGGCGGACAAGGCCGTTATCAAAGATTGGGATGTCTATCCAACGTATGATGCGTACATCAGCATGATGTACCAGTTCGAGGCCGACTACCCGACGATATGCCGCATCGAGAATATCGGCAGCTCAGTCGAGGGACGTGACCTCTTGTTCGCTGTAATCTCCGACAATGTTGGGGTCGAGGAAGACGAGCCGGAGGTGATGCACACCGGCACCATGCATGGTGATGAGACGGTTTGCTATGTGCTGTGTCTTCGGCTGATCGACTCTCTGCTCACCTCATACGGCACTGATCCGCATATCACGAGTTTGGTCAACGATATGGAGATATGGATCAACCCGCTGGCCAACCCGGACGGCACCTACAACGGTGGCAACCACACCGTTTTCGGCGCCACGCGCTACAACGCCAACGGCTATGATCTCAACCGCAACTTCCCCGACCCCGAGGACGGTCCGAATCCGGGTGGTACCTGGCAACCGGAGACAATCGCCATGATGAACCTGGCTGAAGCACACAGCTTCGTTATCTCTGCCAATCATCACAGCGGCGCCGAAGTGGTCAACTACCCGTGGGATACCTGGGTACGGCGTCATGCCGACGATGCCTGGTGGCAGGACATCAGCCACGCCTATGCCGACTCAGTTCATGAGTACAGTCCATCCACCTATATGGATGGCTTCGACGACGGCATCACGAATGGCTACGACTGGTACAGCATCGCCGGTGGTCGGCAGGACTACATGAACTACTTTCACGGTTGCCGCGAGGCCACGCTCGAGCTTTCCAATGTCAAGCTGCTTCCGGCCAGCGAACTCCCGGCGCACTGGGTGTATAACCGGGTGTCGCTGTTGCAGTGGCTTGAGAACGGGCTCTACGGCATTCGCGGTGTGGTCACGAATCTCAACACCGGCGTGCCGGTGGCGGGGATGATTGAAGTGCTCAGTCATGACATCGACAGTAGCTACGTATACACGGATCCTGATGTCGGTAATTATCATCGCATGATCGAAGCAGGCAGTTGGGACCTTCGCTTCACGGCGCTTGGATACATACCGCAAACCATCTCCGGCGTGACTGCCAGTGATTTCAACACTACTATTCTCGATGTTCAGATGGAGCCGCTGTCGACCGATCCGGCGATGGCGTTTGTCAGCCAGGACGCCGGTCTCATAGACCCCGGCGACGCCGTTTCCATGAACGTCACGCTGATCAATAACGGCGGCGGTGATGCTACCAACCTCACCGGTACTCTAACCTGCGCCGATAGCTTTGTGACCATAACTCAAGACTACTCCACCTATCCGACTATTACGGCGCTGGGCGGCACCGGAGCATCCAACAATGCCTACCAGTTCAATGTCTCGTCCGATTGTCCCGAGGAGCATCCGATAGATTTTGTTCTGCAGTTGGTTGGTGATGATTACACTGACAGCGTAGCTTTCTCGTTGACCGTGGGGCTCAAGGTTGAGGACTTCGAGAGCGCCGGTTTTGCATCTTATCCCTGGGCGATGTCCGGCAATCAAAGCTGGGTGATCAGCAGTACCGCCTATGAGGGAAGCTATGCCGCCAAGTCGGGACCGATTTCGCACAACCAGACGAGCACTATGTCGGTCACCTTGAACGGTCTCACATCCAGTACGATAAGTTTCTATTACAAAGTTTCATCCGAATCCGGGTGGGACTATCTAAGATTCTACATCGACGGGGCCCAGAAGGGACAATGGTCGGGCACCGTCAACTGGACATTGGCTGAGTACCCGGTTGGCGATGGCGACCACACTTTCCGATGGACCTACTCAAAAGACGGCTCGCAATCCGTCGGCAGCGACTGTGGTTGGGTGGACTACATAACTTTCCCGGCGACGAATTCCGACCGGGATGGCGATGGTGTTCTCAACACCGATGACAACTGCCCGGATGATTACAACCCGCTGCAGGAGGATGGTGACCTCGATGATGTCGGTGACGTTTGCGACAATTGTGCTTCGATCTCCAACCCTAACCAGGAGGATGACGACGTCGATGGTGTTGGTAATGTCTGCGACAATTGTCCGACGATCGGCAATCCGCTACAGGAGGACAGCGACAGCGACGGGCACGGCGACGCCTGTGATAACTGTGTTTCCATATACAACCCGCTGCAGTTGGATGGTGATGCCGACAATGTGGGGGATACCTGCGACAACTGCCCGAGTATTGCCAACAGTTCGCAGGAAGATGGCGATTCTGATAACGTCGGCGACGCCTGTGACAACTGCGTTGATGATCCAAATCCACTGCAGGAAGATATCGACGCCGACGCCGTTGGCGACAGTTGTGACAATTGTCCGACCGTTTACAACCCGCAGCAGGAAGACTCTGACAGCAACGGGGTCGGCGATGCGTGCGATTATATCTGCGGTGATATCGACAACTCCGGCGACGGTCCCGATATCAGCGATCTCGTATATATGGTCGATTGGATGTTCATGGCAGGTCCAGCGCCTGAAAACTGGGCGGCCGCCGACGTTAACGGTTCCGGTGGCTACGCCGACATCGAGGACCTTGTCTACCTGGTGGACTACATGTTCAACGGCGGCCCGCCGCCAGCCTGTTATTGATCGGCCCAAGGCTGCGGCGACTTCGCAATGACGATTGCAGCGTTTTTCAACAGCCTGCTAAAGCGACCTTATGTGATGTACTGTGGGCGGCAGACCTCCCGGTCTGCCCCACTGTATTATGTCACGCGGCAAACCGGCACCCCACCCAGAGCGCCAGCGTCGGGTGGGTTTTTTATTGTGAAGCCCACCTGTCGGCCCCAGGCTGTGTCATAAAGCCGTTTCGCAGGGTCCTAATCTCGACGAAGTCGGGTTTGTGACCCTGCGATTCTCGCTAAGGTGTTGTGGGAAAATAGCCTTAAGAACCACCGGTTCACATCCGCCGCGGCGGACCTTCGGCGAACGCAGGAACCAGTGGAATATACAATTGCAACACAGCCTGTCCGCTTTAGGTGGGGTACCGAGTGATGATGGGGTTAGTATGTCGAGGGGTAGCGTGCGAAAGTGTGGCTTGCCACCTATTCCAGCAGTTTCTGCACCCGAGCGATGTCGCGTTGCGCGCGCAGATAGTCGTCGGGACGGCCCACATCCAACCAGTAACCATCGTAACGGTAGGTATTGACCGGCTCGTCTCGTTCGAGTAAGCTCAGCATCAACTCGTCGAAGCCGAACGGTTTGTCCTCAGGTACGAACTTGAGGATCTCACGTGAAAATACATAGACTCCCATGGACACGGTCAGGTGATTGACCGGTTTCTCGGTAAACGAGGCGACCTTGCCGTCGGTCCCCACTTCAATCACGCCGTAGTCGACCATATCGCTTCTCTCGTGGATCGCAACTGTCAGATCGGTACCGCCGTCCAGATGGTGTCGAAGCAGTTCGGCAAAATCCAGGTCGGTGAGGATGTCGCCGTTGACTACGAGGAACTGATCCGGCAGCGAACTCATTGCTTTGAGAGGACCGACCGTGGAAAGAGGTTTGTTCTCGTGCTCGTATATGACCTCCAGCCCGAAGCGTTCGCCGTCACCGATGGCCGCCATTATCAGGTGGGCCAGATGGTTCACGGCAAGGCGCACTTTAGTGACGCCACATCGCTGCAAGCGACGGAGCAGGATATCGACGATCGGTCGGTCGCCGATGGTTACCAGCGGTTTGGGGAGTTCCGCAGTCAGCGGTAGCAGGCGTGTACCCTGGCCGCCGGCCAGCACGATTGCTTCCATCCTCAGGCTCTTCTCCGTTTTCTCTGTCTGAGATTGCCGCGTTCGCCTACGGCACGAGTGCCTTCGGCAAACTCGCAATGACGGATTCCGGGGATTGTGAATAAGTTCATCATGCGTTCCGGTATAGTCTACTGTCGGGGTCAACGATGATCCCCGATCTGATCGCGCCGATAATCTCACGGATCCCATCGTTCACGCTCCGGCTCAACTCAAATCCCAACAGTCGCCGCGCTTTGTCGAAGTTGACGCGGTAGTCGCGCGGGTCTTCATCGCGCTGTACGTAGACGACATTATCGCCATCGGCATCCAGTTCTCTGACGATCATGGCGACGAGACTCTCCTTTTGATAGTTCTCATCATTCGCGCCGATGTTGAAAGCCTGGCCCGCGACCTTTTCGGTCTCAGTTTCCAGCACCGTAACGCAGGCGGCCGCCAGGTCACGAGCGTGAGTATACGGTCGCCAGAACTGCCGCCCGTATACTTCCAGTCGCCGCGACAGAGTTAGCTCACGCGTGAACTCGTTGACGGTCAGGTCGAACCGTGGACGCGGCGAGAGTCCATAGGCAGTGGCGAAACGGAGCACGGTCGGTGTAAAGCCAGCGCTGTGTGCCTTCAGAAGATACTCCTCAAAGCCGACCTTGAGTTCGGCATAGAGCGACACCGGTCTCAACGGGGAAGTTTCATCGACAAAGGAATCACTGGTATCCATCCGGCCGTAGTTGCTGCAGGTAGAGGCAAAGACAAATCGTTTTACACCGCTTTGGATCGCGATGGAGCAGAGCATCTCAGAGGCGGTTAGATTCACCTCGCGCGCCAGATCCGGTTCCTTTCGACAGGCCGGGTCGCCCACGATCGCAGCCAGATGCACGATACTGTCAATACCACTGATGGCGGCGTGCACGTCTTCTTCCTTGCGAAGGTCGCCGTGCTGGAACTCAAACTGTGCGTGGGTCAGATACGACAGAAGTCCCTGGCCGCCGAAGGTCAGGTTGTCCAAGACCCGCACGCCGTATCCGTGATTCAGCAGCAGACCGACCAGGTGCGATCCGATATACCCGGCACCGCCCGTGACCAGGACACTCCTTCGCTGAATGGACATTATTCTCTATCCGCGCGGCTGCGCCACGCAGCGTTTCCTACCTGCTGGGCGTACTTCAGGCTATCAATCACAGTTTGGCCAGCGCCTCCTGGGCTTGCTTGAGTTGGTCACCGGCCAGACCCAGGGCGACGGACTTCTGAAGGTTCTCTCTCGCATCGGGATTGTCTTCCATATAATTAGTCATTCCGATCCAGAAATGCGGTTCGGGCCGATAGGGGAAAGATCGGGATGCTTTGGTAGCTTCGCCCTGCGACAAGTCATAACGCTCCGCCTGGAAATAGACGTAGCAAAGATTCATCCATACGTCGAGATCACCCATGCCGTCGAAAACAGCCTCGCGGGCGATATTGCTGGCCCGGTCAAGGTCAATCTTATCAGAGGCAAGCAGTTTCGAATAGTATACGTTGTTGGCGACATTATCGCGATCGCGCCTGTGGTTCTCCTCGAACATGTCGAAGGCCTCACCCCGGTGATCCAATCCGTGCATAGCCCAGGCTTTGACGGCATGAACGGTGACGTTGTCAGGGTCGATAGCCAGGGACTGTTCGGTTAGATCAAGTCCGTTTTGGTACCGCCCACGCTCACACTCCCAGGTGGCCGCGAGCCCCAGGGCATCGGCGTTGAAAGTGCTTGTCCTGAGCATATCGATAATCGGATCAACCCTATCAAGTTCCCCACGTCTTTTCATGATATCGAGATACTCCCCGATCGCCGTCAGATCTCCACTGATCAACCGGGCTCCGCTCATCAGCATCGTCTGGGCTTCATCAAAACGATTGTTTTCAGCCAGCACCAAAGCCTCAAGCAGTCTGATGGCCGGGTAGAGTTCTGAGAAATGAGAGTATTGCTCAAAAAGATCCAATGCCTCTGAGTACAGCCGACGCGCTCGCTGCATCGCCACATAGTTCTCAAAAGCCGGCCGAAACCAGCGGTTCAATTCCAGGGCTCGGGTGTAGAGTCGTTCGGACTGGTCGTATTTCCTTATGATCATCCCGGCGTTCACGTCGGCAATCCCGGTAAGCCAATCCGGCTGAGAACGATGGTACTCCTCCAGCAGGGTTATGAACTCTTTATAGCCATCGAAATCTCCGATCTTGTGCATCAGATGCGCAATGCGGAGTTTGACCTCCAGTGCATTGGCGTATTCGGCCGACAACTGCCGCAACAAATCCATATTCTCTGTACCCGAGATTACTTCGGGGCTGTTAGCTTGCAAGGTGTAAGCCATGTAGTCATAAAACTCGGGGAGATACCCCTCCTTCTTCAGGCGCAGTTGTAATATGCCCATGTCGCTGCCGGCCGACAAAAAGTCGGAGCTCTCGGCGCGAGCCAAGATATCGAGGAACACCGACATTATTGATTTATCGGTCAGTTTCCGGTAATCGGAGGCGGCCCTCCTGGCCTTGGAATGCTCACCGGTGGCGCGATAGTAGTGCAGCCACATGCCCGTTCGCACCACTTCGCCGCCGTCAGCGGTTTCGATACGAGCTATCGCTTGCCGCGCCTCAAAGAAATATCTGACCCTGATGCAGCGGAAAAAGTGATCCAGCAGAAGGTCGTGGTCTGCGGGTCGGCTTTCCAGGGCGCGACGGCCGAAAGATATCGCCGAGTCAATCAGGCCGACAGTCTCGTACAGATCGGCTGCGCCCACCAGGAAATCCACGGACTCTTGCGGGTCGGCCATCACTCGGTCACGATGGCTTCGAGCCGAATCGATTTCGTTGCGGAGATAGAGAACCCGGGCCACCATGAGATCACTAACGGCCGATGAGGCGCCCAACTTCTCGGCCTTTATGATTTCCCGCTCGGCGCCACGGTACTGCCCGAGTCCGATCATGGCCCGGGCCAGTAACAACGGTGCTTCGGGATCGGCAGGCCGTTGCTGAGCGTTGTCTGAGGCCGCTCGCGTTGCGATTGTATACTCTCCCAAGCGTGAAAAGGCCCGACAGATTCCCTCAAGAGCAGGCCCAAAGGCGGGGTCAACAGTCCCAACCAGCATATACTCGTGCACCGCGTCCTGGTAGCTAAGTTGACGCTCGTGAATCAGGCCGGTACAATACGGAATAAAAGGGCTGGCCGGATCCAGTTCGCCCATTTCGTCGATGGTGACCCTGGCCTTTTCAAATTGGTAACGGTCTATCTGTTCCTCGGCGGTGGCGAATAGCGACTGCAGTTTCTGTTGGGGTGTTTGGCTGCATGCTGCGATGAGCGCGACAATCAAGCTTAAGATCAGAGTTTTTTTCATATATTAGCATCCTTTTCGACTACTGAAGCAAGTCCTTAACTCATTTCGGTTATTGAAGTTAATGCTTTTATACCGACGAGCAAGCCATTATTTCCCACTATGCGGAAGGGTTGGGCTATAGCAAAAACTGTGCTTGGCCGAGAACATTGTTTGGTTCCGGCGTTTGTTGCTGTTATATTCGGGTATGGACACATTGACTTCGGACAGGTTGGTTAAATACTACCGAAAACGGGCTGTCGTCGACGAGGTCACGATGAACGTCGAGCCCGGAGAGGTAGTGGGGTTGCTTGGACCCAACGGCGCCGGAAAGACGACTACGTTCTACATGATCATCGGGTTTGTTCGTCCTGATAGGGGGAAGGTGTTCCTTGGTGACCGCAACATTAGTCGTCTTGCTATGTACAAGCGGGCCGCCGCCGGGATCGGGTATCTCGCCCAGGAGGCTTCGGTATTTCGCAAGATGACGGTTGAGGACAACATCATGTCGATTCTGCAGTTTCGGAAAATGAATCGCAAGCAACGCAAGCAGAGACTGCAGGAACTCCTGGAGGAGTTGGATCTGATGGACCTCAGAAAGAACATGGCCTATACTCTCAGCGGTGGCGAGCGTCGCCGGGTCGAGATAACCCGCGCCCTTGTCAATGAGCCGAAATTTATGCTGCTGGATGAACCGTTCGCCGGTATCGATCCGATTGCGGTAGAGGATATCCAAAAGATAATCAAGCGCCTGATTGCCAAGAAGCTCGGGGTTCTGATTACCGATCACAACGTTCGCGAAACCCTCTCGATCTGCGATCGTGCGTATATCATGTGTGACGGTAAGATTCTCAAATCCGGTACGTCGGAGTTTCTGGCCAATGACGCCGAGGCGCGCAAAATCTACCTTGGAGAGAAATTCAGGTTGAATTGACGGTGGAAAGAGGATGTCTGATTACTGAACGATTTGGGTTAGTGGTATGAATCATGAGAGCATGGCTTCCGACATTACTACAAAGGCGCTTTCTGCGCTGGTAAAGGCGGAAGAATGAACATGCGGATAATAGGTTAAACGATGAAACTGGAACTTCGATTAGGTCTCAGGCAGATACTCGCTCCGCAACTTATCCAGTCTCTGAAGATGCTTCAGATGCCGGCGCTTAAGCTGGAGCAGACGATTCGTCATGAGTTGGCTACCAACCCCCTCCTGGAGGAAGTCGAAGAGCTCGAGGCCGAGGAACAGCTTGACCTTGACAAAGAGTCGGAGTTCGATGTTGCGGCCGACGACAAGAAGGAAAGTGATGACAGTGTCGATTGGGATCAGTTCTTCGCCGACGAAGATGAGGGTTACAAAGTCAACCTGCCACGCGAGGAAAAGGAGGAGCGCTTTGAGGGTCCCGCCGCTCAACAGGAAAGCCTGTTCACTCATCTGAGCGACCAGTTGGCCATGCTGAAGTTGTCGGAGGAGGAGCATCTGATAGCCGAGTACGTCATCGGAAATATCGCTCCCGACGGCTATCTGACAATAAGCGTACCTGAAATGGCCGCCGAGCTGGAGATAGAGGAATCCAAGATCGACGAAGTACTTGCTCTCGTCCAGCGATTCGATCCCATCGGTGTAGCGGCGCGCGATCTTCGGGAATCACTCATGATTCAGATGCGGGACAAGGGCATGGAGGGTTGCCTGGCCTGGCGCATCGTAGATGAACATATCAATGAACTCGATCGCAAGTCGATCCTTCAGGTGGCTCGGATGGTGGGTGTCCCGGTGGAAAGGGCGCAGCAGGCGATGGAAGTGATTAAGAGTCTCTCGCCGACCCCGGCCCATGGTCGTTTCGATTCCGGTGCTATGCCGGTGATTCCGGATTTGATGGTAGAGCGCTTCGATGACAAGTACCTGGTCATGCACAATGATGATTATATCCCGAGATTGCGCATAAACACCAGTTACCGCAATCTTATCCGACGAGGCAACGAGACATCCAAGGACACCAAGCAGTATATCAGGCAAAAACTGGAACAGGCGCGCTGGATGATGAATGCCATTCAGCAGCGCCGGTCCACCATGATCCGGGTTATGGAAGCCATTATTGAACGGCAGGCTGAGTTTTTCGAGAAAGGTCCGGCTTTTCTGAATCCGCTCATCATGGAGGAAATCGCCCAGGCCGTGGAAATGAATGTGGCCACGATCAGTCGGGTTTCATCGGGGAAGTACGTGCAGACGCCGTTCGGCGTAAAAGAGAT
>JAUWMW010000149.1 GCA_030612965.1 bacterium | reverse complement strand
ACCCATGTCGGTCACGATCGAAAACCCCAGCACTTTGGTGCCCTGGTGACGCGCCACGATCGCTTCCGGTACCGTCGACATACCGACGGCGTCGCCACCAAAGCCGCGCAGCATCCGATACTCCGCCGCCGTCTCCAGGGTCGGGCCAGTCAGACCGATATAGACACCTTCCTGCAAGTGCAGTTTCTGCTCCAGCGCTATTTCGCGCGCGGTCGCTTGCAGTTTGAAGTTGTACGCTTCGTACATGTCGGGAAAGCGCGAGCCGAGATGGTCGTGGTTAGGACCGATCAGCGGGTTACCGGGGAAAAAGTTGATGTGGTCGGTGATCATCATAATGTCGCCCGATTCGAAATTCGGATTCAGACCGCCACAGGCATTCGACACAATCAGCGTCTCGATCCCCAATGCCTTCATGACCCGGATGGGGAAAGTGATCTGTTTGAAGCTGTACCCTTCGTAGTAATGGAACCGTCCCTGCATACAAACCACCGGCTTGCCTTTCAAATGACCGAACAGCAGGCGGCCGGCGTGCGACTCCACGGTTGAGATCGGGAAATGCGGTATCTGGTCATAATCGACACTGCCGACCATCTCGATGCCATCCACCAAAGACCCCAGGCCGGTACCGAGTATAATGCCGATAGTCGGCTTGAGACTCACCTTGCCGGTGATGAAGTTCGCGGCCTCATTAATCATATTCTTCAGATCGTCCGGGTTGTTCATGGTCGCATTCCTTTCGTGCGCAAAGACAGTATCAGAGTCTGCGGACAACTCATCGCTTGCACCGAAGATAGCAACTCGGCCGCTTTAGCTCAAGTGTTCAATGGCCGGTGTTATAGGATAGTGAAGTGAAATGCCGAGCGGCAGTCGTCAGAGGAGTGCCTTGATCCGTTGCCAACCTTCTTCCGGAATGACCGCCCCGACGACCCGGCAGACCTCGTAGCCGCAGGCGGAAGCGAGTTTTCCGCACTGCTCCAGCGTCAGGTCGTTCACCAACCCGTACAGGAAACCGGCCGCCCAGAGATCACCGGCGCCGGTGGTGTCGATGACACCTTCGGACCCGGCCGGGGCCACCCGCACGATTTCACCACGGCGACCGATGATACTTCCGCGGGCGCCTAACTTCAGCACGGCCGTATCGGATAGCTCTGCTAATCGCTCAAATGCTGTTTCTTCGTCTGTTTCGCCGGTGTAAGCACGAGCTTCATCTTCGTTGGCGATGAGGACGTCGACATAATTATCAACCAGCTTCTCAAGCAAACCGTGCGACTGTTCCACAACTGTGAAGCTGGCCAGATCAAGCGAGACCATCGCCCCGGCATCATGCGCGGTGGCCATGACCTTCGTCATCAACTCGGCGTTGAATAATAGATAACCTTCCACATGCACGACGGCGGTTCCTTCAAGGCACTCGCTGGTAATTTCCTCCGGGTTCAACTCGGAAGCCGCGCCCAGAAAAGTGAACATCGACCGTTGAGCATCCGGCGTGATAATGGAGAGGACGCGCCCGGTGGGCGAGGATGATCGAAACAAACGTGTCTGCACCCCGCTCTTGGTGAGTTCCTGCTCAAGAAGATCGCCCAGAGCATCCTCGCCCCGCTTGCCGACAAAACGCGCCGCGCCGCCGAGCTGCCCGATCCCCACCACCGTGTTGCAGGCCGAACCACCCGGCACGATGATCGTGCGGCCGGTCAACTGTGAAACGACCGTCATTATGAAGGTCTCATCGACCAGCTTCATGCCCCCCTTGGCAGCGTCGACCTTCTCAAGAAAAGCATCGTCCTCCCTGGCCAGCAAATCGACCAACGCCGAACCGACAGCGGTCACCAGCCTTTTGCGAGAACGATTCTCCATTGCACCCATGATTACCTCACGCGCAGTCCACAGTTATTGGTGTACAGTAGACACTGTACCCGCCGATGCCTAACGATGTCAACAAGAAAGGTGCAACGCCCGGCCCTTAACTCTGAGGCTACACCCTCTGGCAGGGTAAACTCATAGTTGAGAAGAAAAAACCGGCCGTGAGAAGTAGTGACGGCCGGTCTTATATGTCGGGCGAGTATAGTTCTATGCTTTGGCGGCTTTGTCCATTTCTTCTTCGAACTTAGCCACAACTCTGTCGAGTTCCTGGGCCAGATCCTCCGGACTGGAGGAAGAGGGTGGGAGCGCATCACCATCAATTGGATCGTCGATGGTTCTTGCATGCGGTTCTCCATCGACCTTGAGCCTATCGGTGGCAACTTCATCTCCCGGTTCCGATGTCTCGCTATCTCCCTTCGGCCCTACGATAAACCCCGGTGGGATGTCCTCGGCCCGCGCCGTAGTCTCTACTATCTGCCCGGGCTCTCGATGCGGCTCCTCGGGCACTTCGGCGACATCGGAATCGGCTGCGTCCGCTTCCTGAGTCTGATATCTCTCGAGAGCGGCGGCCAACTCCGGGTCAATCGGTTTGGTCTCGTCATCCGCCGAGTCCGACTGCTCGTCGTCACTGCCGGTGGCTTTGGATTCGGCTTGCGGCTCACTGGGTGCCTCGACTATTTGCTCAGCGGCGTTGGCTTCCTCTGTCCTGATCGATTCGCCCGACGGCGAAGGCGTACCGACCGTCTCCATCACCTTGCGATCGACCTCGGAAGACTGTGTTACCTCAATGTCGTTGCCTTCCTTGTCTCCCGCCTCGGGATCGATGAGTTGGTCGACAATCTCCAGATGCGAGGTAATAACGCTTCGCACCTTGTTGAGATACGATCTCTTGGTCATCTCCGCCGTGGAGATGCTGGTCTCGATTTCGCTAAGCTGCTGAGCGCGCGACCCGAGGATTCTGTCAGACTCCGCTTTGGCCTTGCTGAGGATCAGCTCCGCCTCCTGCTTGGCGTTGTTGACGGTCATGTCGGCGTTGCGGCGGGCGTCGATAGCCGCGCTCTTGATCGTGTCCTCGAACTGTCTGAGGCCGGCCAGTTGTGTCTTAAGTGAATCGACCTCCATCGACAACTTCAGATTCTCCTGCTTGACCGCTTCAAGCGAAGCCGCAACCTGTTCCAGGAGACTCTCGACCTCATCTTTGGAATAGCCCCGCATCTGAGTGGAGAACTCATAATTGCGGATATCGTTCGGTGACAAATCCATAAATCACTCGCTTATCTATAGGTTCCTTTGCTCAACTCATAATGGCTGACGACGCATTGACGGCTGTGCAGAATTGGGGCAGTCAACCGCCTTTGTCGCTCTAACCTTATTATCGTAACTTTTGGGGAAAAATTGAGCCTGTTTGAACGGCCCCGCTCAAACAGGTTGGCGGCCCGCGGGGTCTACGCTCGGCGTGGTCCGAAAAGAGAACTGCCGACGCGGATCATAGTCGCGCCTTCAGCGATAGCTAAGGGGAAATCAGCGGACATGCCCATCGAAAGGGTATCGAACTGGTCGCCCAGGCGATCGCGACCATGTTTGAACAAGTCATGACAGAGGGCAAAGGCACTGCGAATAGCGTCGTCGTCATCGACAAAGGGACCGACCGTCATCAGCCCCACCAGATCGATATTGGAAAAGGTCGCGATCTTCATCACCAACTCATCGCATTCGTCGGGCGGCAGGCCGAACTTTGCGCTCTCGCCGGAGCAGTTGACTTCGACCAGGCATTCGACGCTGCGTTCCAGTCTGTCCGCCTGCCGATTGATCTCCTCGGCCAGCTTCAGCGAATCGACCGACTGGATGACATCAAAAATCTCCAACGCCTTCCTGACCTTATTGCTCTGAAGGTGCCCGATCATATGATAGCGTGCAATCGGTCCGGCTTCTTTGATTTTTGGTTCAGCTTCCTGCACCCGACTCTCCCCGATATCGTGAATGCCGGCAGCCACGGCCTGCTTGATAATTGCGGCCGGATGGGTTTTGGTGACGGCGACGATGTGGATGTCGTCCGTGTCGCGGTCATGCTCCTCGCAGGCATCGGCGAGCTGTCCGCGCAACTGGAGGATGTTATGGGCGATAATATCCTTCATCACCGGACAATATCCACGAGGTTAGCCGTCGGCGCAAGGGAAATCGGTGGCAGGCCAGTTCTTCGAACTTTACGCGGATGCAACCTTACGCTAAGCGCACTGACTCCGTCTGAGCGCACTGCGCCGCCTAGAGCGCACTACCTCACCCTGAGCGGAGTCGAAGGGCAGGACCACTGTGCAGCATAAGACGGTCTGCCGCACAAAAAAGAAAACTCCCCTCCGGCGATCGCCGGAGGGGGTTCTCGGAACTTGATACATATGTTGCAAGTACTTGCCAATTTGCCACTCTAAGTGGCTGCAGCCACTTGGCTGCCTTACGCCGCTGGCAGGTCTTACACTATTAATATCGGACTTTATGCCATTTTGTCAAGCATTAATATGGACTGAATTGTGCGTTCTATATTATTGGACCCGGCGACGCCCGCCTGACACTTGTGCGTGGTGTGCTCCTTTGTGTATCACACGGTACCCCAGCTAAAGCGAAGTACGGGTGCTTTCCCACAACGCCTTAACGAGAATCGCAGGGTCACAATCCCGACTTCGTCGAGATCAAGACCCTGCGAAACGGGTTTATGACACAGCCTGAGAGTCGAAGGGGCCAGACCACTCTGTGGCATAAGACGGGCTGCCCCGATAATCACAAACGGGGACAGCGTTGTGCTGTCCCCGTTCGCTCGTAGGTGAAACGGTGGATCACATCGACCTCGGGTGGCCGTTTAGTGTCAGGCATCATGCAAGATTGCCGTTACCCTCCACAAGACCATCCTTCAGCCTGATGATTCGCTGTGCCTGTTTGGCGATGTTCATATCGTGAGTAATGATTATCACGGTTTTTCCGGCGCTCCAAAGTTCATGGAAGATTTTCACAATCTCGCCGCCGGACTTGCTGTCGAGATTACCGGTCGGTTCGTCGGCCAGGATCAAATCCGGTTCGTTGGCCAGAGAGCGCGCGATCGCCGTACGCTGCATCTCACCGCCGGACATCTCGGTCGGCTTGTTGCCGGCTTTGTCGGCCAGCCCCACCCGGGCCAGCAGATCGTTGACCCGTTCGCGTCGCTTCTTGCCGTTGACCCGCGCGAACAGAAGCGGCACCTCGATGTTTTCATAAGCGGTCGCGTATGGCAGCAGGTTGAACGCCTGGAAAACAAATCCGATCTTCTTGTTACGGATATCAGCCAGTTGGTTGGATGTCATTTCATTGACCGGGTCGTCCTCAAGTCGGTACTCGCCGGAAGTGGGAATATCGAGACAACCGATGATATTCATCAGCGTCGACTTGCCGGAGCCGGATGGCCCTACCACAGCTACCATTTCACCGTGCTTGATCGACAGGTCGATGCCTTTGAGAGCCTCGAACTCAACCTTGCCGGTTGTGTATGCCTTCCTGAGTTCTTTCATTTCTATCATTAGTCTACTCCGTCACTCACCTACCTGGGAAACAACCTCTTACTCATAACGCAAAGACTCCACCGGGCTGACTGAGGCTGCTTTCATGGCCGGGAACAAACCGGAGAACAGACCCATAATGCCCAGGATACCGATAACGACCAGACCGATCTCCAGTGAAATCGTAGGCCGGCCCATGAACTCAAGCACGTCGGACTCTATCGGTATTCGTTGGAAACCCTCGGTCAGGATGTAGCTGAAAGCCATGCCGCCAAAACCGCCGACAAAAGTTATAATGAACGCTTCTATCAAAAATTGAAACAGGATGTATGACTTGCGGGCGCCGACGGCCATTTTGATGCCGATCTCTCTCGTGCGCTCTTTGATAGACACATACATAATGTTAGCCACACCGACGCCGGCGATCAACAGCGTCAGACCACCGATGATGCCCAGAAACAGCTTGACGCCCACCAGCATATTGGTGAACTCCCGGCTGCCGGCAACTGTATCCCATACCCATAGGGCGCGCTCATCGTCAGGATTGAACTTGTACTTGGCGCCGAACACTTCAAAGACTCGGCGTTCGGTGGTCTCCATGTTGTCCAGATCGTGCGGCACGTATAGGATATTGTTCAGGTGACGATGACCAAAGGCCGTTTCGAAAGTGGTCAACGGGATGGAGGCTTTGTTGGCATCGGGACCGCCATAGGTTCCCATCTGCATCTTGTGCTGCATAACTCCTATGACCAGGAACGGCATATTCTGCAGGAAGATCTGTTTGCCGACGGCATCTTCGTCACCGAACAGCCGTTGTTTCAGATCATCGCCGACGAAGGTCACGCGCCGCTTCAACTGTATGTCCAGATCGTTGATCATGCGTCCACCCATCTCCGGGATATGGTTGCGTATGATCTCATAGTTGGGCGTGATGCCGGTTATGTGTTCACTGA
>JAUWMW010000015.1 GCA_030612965.1 bacterium | reverse complement strand
CTATCTGATAGAGCGTACCGTACTCGCGGGTCGGGTTGTTGCACAGCGCCACGTACTCCGGCAGTTCAGCGTCAAAGAACTCTTCATAGAACGAAGCAGGGGTGTACCTGGCCTCAATAATCTCCGGTTTGTCGTCCTTGTCGTCATCCTCATCGTCATGTTCGGCTTCGTTTTCGCCTACGTCCTGGTCGGTCGAGTCGGCATCGTCCTTCTTGTCATCCTTCTCAGTCGGCTCATAGCGGATAGTGAACTCGGTTGGGAGTTGGCCGTAGGTGTAAACAAGGATCGTGTAGATATCGGCCAGCATGGCCTCTTTGCGCTTACGCAGGTCCTTCTCTTTTTTGCCGTCGATATGCATCTGACGCAACTCCGAAGCAAAACCACGGAGCTTGGATGTGGCCAGCTTGTTGAGCATCCCGGTGCTGCTGGACTGTTTGGTTTCCGGCATAGCGCTGATCGGCACCACGCCGTACTTGTCGACCAGACCGGCGAAGTAATGCCACCAGCCACCGTCACCGATGGGGCTTTCCAGAACAATCTGTAGCTCGCGGTCGTTGATCGGCTTGTCGGCCAGCCGGATGATATCTTCGAGAAAGAGGTTCGACTTCTCCATCTTGTCCCAGAACGCCAGCCATGATTGCGACAACTCGAACTTGCTCAGCTTCATTTTGGTGGCGAGGTCGGGCGTGAGGACATTGAACCCGGCGAACATCCAGCAGCGTCCGGAGCCTTTTTGATTCGTGATGCCGGCCGACTTCAGGGAATGATTCACGATATCGTTGTGAGTCAACAGCAGTTCACGGTTCAGCGATAGGTCTTTGATTTTGTTGTTGGTGATGGCGTTGATCAGGAAGGCCGGGTCACCGTCGGCTTCCAGTCGTTTCTGATACTGTTCGATCAGTTCTGTACTTACCGCTCCGTCTGTCGTCGGTTCGCCCTGAGTGGCGGCGGTTGCTATGAGCAGCATGGTGAGAAGTGAAACGACGATGCGAACGCTCACGGTTGTCTCCTTGGGTGGGGAAGTTCTTTTCTCATGTTGCTCAATGTAACGAAAAATCGGAGGGTTGGTAAGGAGTTTTGTGGGGGGGCAAAAGCCTTGATAAAAGGGCTATTGTGTGCTATATTATAGCGATTGCATATAGTCAGGTTGCACTCGCACCTCTGATGCACCAACAGAGTGTTCCTGCGAACTGAACATAGCAGAGCTCTCTTCAAATACGTGTCGCGAACCTGTCCATGACGGAGGAGCGTCTTAGTTAGACAGATAATCTCACCAAGATACAAACAAAAGTACCAGAGGAGGTACGACATGAAACGCATCGTTCTAATGCAGGTTGTCACGGCCCTGATTCTGGCGGCAGCAATCACCGCCGACGTGCCGCAGATGATCAATTACCAGGGGAGGTTGACAGACGACACTGGCACGCCGGTCGCTGACGGCCCCTATCTAATCAAGTTCAAGATCTACGGCAGCGCTGCTGGCGATGACTCACTCTGGTACAGTGGCTATCAGTCGGTGACCGTTACCGACGGACTGTTCACCTACCAGCTTGGCACGTCGCCATCCTTCCCGCACGACCTCTTCGAAGGCGACACAACCCGGTACCTGGGTATTACGGTCGGCGTTGATCCCGAGATTAGCCCCCGCACCAGGGTTCTTTCGGTGGCGTATGCCTATCAGGCCCTGAGGGCTGATTCAGCACAGTATGCTGCTGAAGCTACAAGTGTACCACCCGGTTCGATTGGAGCGACTGAGGTCAGTTCAAGTGAAGTCCAGCTTCGTGTTGACGGAACCTGCGCGCCGGGATACTATATCAGCCAGGTTAATGAAGACGGCAGTGTGGTCTGCGTAAAAGACTCCGTTGGCGGTGGCGGAGTTACAGATCACGGGGAACTATCAGGTTTACTCGATGATGATCACCCCCAGTATCTGAACACCACAATCGACGATACGGTTTTCAGTAACATCACGTTTGGTGACAGCACTATGAAGGTATCTGACAATAGAGTACAGATAGGTAGTAGTATTGGAAGTTGGGATATGTCACTACTCACAGTTATGCATGATTATGATACTACCATGGATGTTGAAGGTGTGGAAATAGTTGCATTTCAGAGGGGTTCTGGTGATATTGTAGGTCTTAAATCAAACGCACAATACAGGGGGACCGCTCAATTAGATGTCGATGTTTATGCTATTAGAGCCAGTGCGAGTGGGAACAACAAATCGACGGGCCGACTCGTTGGCGTCCGTAGTGGATGTAGTTATGGATATGATGGTTATGCTTTCGAGGCTAATGTTAGTCAGTTACAAAATGATGGCATTGGTCTTAAGGCTTATGTTCACGACGTGCCGGGGGATGCTATAGGTGTCTATGGTTGGGCGGAATGGGCATACACGGGTGATGCCATAGGTATCTATGGTCGTGCATCGGACGGTGGAAACAATACGTACGCGGGCTATTTCAGTGGTGATGTAGAGGTAACCGGTACAATTTCAAAATCGGGCGCTTCCATCAAGATAGACCATCCTCTTGATCCAGCAGGTAAGTACCTTCAGCACAGCATTGTAGAATCACCTGATATGATGAATGTCTACAATGGAAATGTAACGCTAGACGCCAATGGCGAGGCTACGGTAGATATGCCAGAATACTTTGAAGCTCTTAATATGAATTTCCGCTACCAACTGACGCCAATAGGTGCACCTGGGCCAAACTTGTATATTGCCCGTGAGATGTCCGGCAACAGTTTTGAGATTTCCGGCGGTGAGCCAGGCATGAAGGTATCCTGGCAAGTGACCGGTATTCGTCATGACAAATGGGCTGAAGCCAATCGTATACAGATTGAAGTGGAAAAGAAACCGTACGAAAGAGGTCTATACCGCCATCCGGATTTATATGGATTTGGTTTAGATAAACATGTTGATCATCACCTGCTTAAAAGAGAACTCGAAGAAGCAGCCGATACGCATGGAGAATAGATATGTATGTGAAACACATAGGATTACTCACGTGGTTTATCCTGTTGTTCGCCTTGCTGACTGGGACCGTCCATGCGATCAAGGGCAGCCAGAGTGATGCATTGGTACAGGCACCCGCGACCGTATCAACACCGCATTCCGGCGAAGAAATCAACTGGCAGGTGTTATCCGGCGGAGGTGATGACGGCAGTTCAACCAATTATCGACTAAACGGTACAGTGGCGCAAACCGCCGTCGGATCGGGCAGTTCGACCAATTATGGCCTCAGCCACGGTTTTTGGCAAGAGTTCGAAGGCGGCGGTGGCACTTGCTGCATGGGTCCGATACGGGGCAATGTTGATTACGATGTTGGCGACGCTATCGACATCTCCGATCTGGTCTTTCTGGTGGACTATATGTTTACCAGTGGGCCGGCACCGACGTGTTGGGAAGAAGCCAATGTCGATGGCAGCGGCCCGGCAACACCGCCTGATGAAGGATCGGATGACATAGACATCTCGGACCTGGTCTATCTGGTTGATTACATGTTCAACGGAGGTCCAGCACCGTTGCCGTGTCCGTAGCTAACCAATCCTTTGGGGGGCCGTCTCGACGGCCCCCCACAAAAAACTTTCCAACCTCCTCCAAACCCATATATTATCCCGCAATTGAGAGCGGTGCCTGAGTTCTCAACGTCATGCTGAGCGAAGTCGAAGTATGACGTACGTTGACCGTGTCGCCCTTCGACTGCGCTCAGGGTGACAGTTGCTCGCTCAGGGTGACAGGCAAGTCTGTTTTTCGAGCTTCGCGCGTTGCTAACCTCATGCTGAGCGGAGTCGAAGCATGAGGACAAGATGAGATTGCCGCGGTCACGCGAAGCGCGCTTTCAGAGATGACGGATGTGACAGGTCGTAGACCAGTCCGCCGCGGCGGACTGTGATCCTGCCATTGTCAGGTTCCAATGATGTAGAGTATCATGAGATGCTCTACAAGGATCCTGACCTACAAGATTGAAGACTCAGCCACAACAACAACACAACGCCGCGCACGGGTTAAGCCGTAGCGCCCTTCGACTGCGCTCAGGGTGACGGGTTGTGCCGCTCAGGGTGACGTTCTACCATTCAGGGTGAGGTTGTACTGCGCAGGTTTGTTGAAGCAACATTCCGTTTGACATTTCACCGTTCAATAACGAATGTTATCAGCTATGACAGACCGACCGGATCAAGATCAGAACCGTGAGGAGAAGGACACCGGATCATCCGGTATGCCGTTTCTGGATCATCTGGAGGAGCTTCGCTGGCGACTGTTGAAGTCGATTGTGTCCGTCGTGCTCCTGGCCGGTGCGGCTTTCTATTTTCGCAATGAGCTGTTTGACTTTCTGGTCCTGCCTCTGGGCGACACCGAGTTGCACTTCACCGAGGTTACGGGATCATTCTACGCCTACATGAAAGTGTCCCTGATAACGGGATTCCTGGTTGCTTTGCCGGTTGTGTTCTATCAGTTCTGGTCGTTCGTTGCACCGGGACTATACCAGAGGGAGAAAGCGGCGGTGTTGCCTCTGGTGTTAGTCTCAACTCTGCTGTTTCTGGTCGGCGCCGGGTTTTGCTATTGGATGGTGCTGCCGTTAGCCTTGAAGTTCCTGATCGGCTTCTCCGAAGGACTGCTCAATCCCATCATTACAGTCGGCAGCTATATCAGTTTCGCAGGATTGCTGATGGTAGCCTTTGGCACCGGGTTCGAATTGCCGGTGGTAACCTATTTCCTCGGCCGCTTAGGGATCGTCACGGCGCCACTCCTGGCCAAAGGTCGCCGCTACGCCATCGTGGTAATCCTGATCGCCGGCGCTATTATTACACCACCGGATATCTTCACGCAGGTTCTTCTGGCCGGCCCGGTTTACATATTGTATGAGATATCCATTATCATCGTAAGACTGACCGGCAAGAAAGACACCGCTCGAAAAGACGATATCGGCGGTTGACATGTCGGTGACTCCCCGGTACATTACAGTAGCTGATTGGTATCAGCGGGCGTAATTCAGTGGTAGAATGTCAGCTTCCCAAGCTGGACGTCGTGGGTTCGAGCCCCATCGCCCGCTTTTTTTGATGGTTGGAATACGGTATGAAGGTTCGTGAGGTCGACCCCGAGTCGCCGCTGTTTGGACGAGTCCGGGCCGGTTATACGCTGCGGATGTTGAACGGACGTGAGGTGATTGATCCGATCGATTTTCAGTTCCGTTCCGCTGATGAGCAGGTGCGGCTGAAGTTCGCCGATACGCGTGGCCGCGAGTTTGAGCTCAAGCTGAACGGCCTTCACGGCGATCTGGGCCTTAGGTGGGATGAGGGCAAGATCAGGCGATGCAAATGCAGGTGCATTTTCTGCTTTGTTCACCAGCAACCGAAAGGGATGCGCCGCGCCCTGTATATCAAGGATGAGGACTACCGGCTCTCGTTCACGCACGGCAACTTCATTACGCTTTCGAATATCTCCGATGGTGATATCGCCCGCATCATTGAGCAGCGTCTTTCGCCGCTCTATGTCTCAGTACATACCACCGACGATCAGTTGCGCGGCGAAATGCTCGGCAATCGCAAGCTGAGACCAATCCTGCCGCAGTTGAGGCAACTGGCCACCGCAGGTATCCAGCTTCACACTCAGGTAGTGTTATGTCGCGGGATCAACGACGGCGTACACCTTGAGAAAACCGTGCAAGACCTCACAACCCTCTATCCTCAGGTAGCCACGTTGGCGGTTGTACCGGTTGGGCTGACGCGCTACCGCCAACGATTGCCGCACCTGCGAACGTATACTCGTCGACAATCCGGACAGATTGTCAGGCTTATCGAAACGTGGCAGAAGGAGTTCTTAAAGACATTCGGCACTCGCTTTGTCTGGGCGGCTGATGAGTTCTACGTCAATGCAAATCGCGAGTTCCCCAGGCTCACCACGTATGAAGAGATGGCTCAGTTCGAGAACGGTGTCGGTATGGCGCGGGAGATCATTACCGGCTTCAACCGCCGCCGTCGTTCCCTTCGGAATATCCATAGCAAGAAGCGAGCTTTGTTGGTAACCGGCCGTTCCGCCTGGCTCTTTTTGAACCAGCAGGTAATGCCATACCTATTGTGGGAGTTCAACCTGCGAGTAGCGCTACAGCCGGTAGCCAATCGTTTCTGGGGCAAGAACGTAACGGTGTCCGGCCTGTTGGTGGGGCGCGATATCATTGCCGCTGTAAAACCGTTTGTGCGGAACTTCGATACCATTGTCTTACCGCCCAATTGCCTTAATGCCGATAACCTGTTTCTTGACGACGTAACCCTGGGCGAGTTTGAGGACGCTATCGCGCGACCGGTGGTGGTTGGCAGCTACAACATTGCCGAAACGATCAAAGAGGTTTACTCGTGAAGATTCCAACTGTTGCCATAATCGGTCGCCCCAACGTCGGCAAGTCATCCCTGTTCAATCGGTTCTTGCGCCGCAAAATAGCCGTAGTAGCCGAACAGCCGGGGGTGACCCGCGACCGCAACTATGCCGTCTGCGACTGGAACGGGCGGAGCTTCTATTTGATCGATACCGGCGGCATAGTCGCCGACTCCGACAACCTAATGGAGAAACTTATCTACGATCAGACGGAGTTCGCGGTGAACGAAGCGGACCTGGTGTTGTTTCTGGTCGACACCCAGGTTGGTCCTGATCCGGCCGAGAAAAGGATTGCTCGCCGACTGAGTCGCAGCGAGAAGAACTCGCTGCTGGTTGCCAACAAGGCCGACTCCGACCAGTGGGAACTGGAAACGCATGAATTCTACAAGCTGGGTTTGGGTGAACCGATCCCGGTCTCGGCTACCGGCGGCCGTGGTGTCGGTGAGTTGCTGGACAAACTCGTCGCGCATTTGCCGCCACCGGATGTAACATCGAGCCGGCCCGACGCTATCCGAGTAGCTCTGGTGGGACGCCCCAACGTGGGGAAATCTTCGTTCATCAATAAGCTCATCGGACAGGACCGCCTTATTGTCACGCCTCAGGCCGGGACGACGCGTGATGCTGTCGATACGCCGTTTGAGTTGAACGGACAACAGTTCGAACTGATCGACACTGCCGGTCTCAGGAAAACCTACAAAGTTCACGAGAACATCGAGTTCTACACCAACCTCAGAGCCAAGCGGGCAATTGCCGAGTGCGACGTGGCGATTGTTCTGGTGGAAGCAACAGCTTCGGTCACAGCCCAGGACAAACGAATACTCGAGCAGGTCATTACCAACCGGCGGGCCGCGATACTGGCTGTCAATAAGTGGGACTTGATTGAGAAGGACAGCCGTACCGCCGATGAATTCACTCGTCAGATCAAGGACCTGCTGGCTCGGTTTGCCTATGTGCCGGTGATTTACATCTCGGCCCTCACCGGACAGCGAGTGACCAAGACTATGTCGATGGTGAGTGAGGTGTATGCTGAGACCAACAAACGTATTGCAACCTCGCCCCTAAACGAGTTTCTCCAACGCACTGTTGGGCGCCAGCACCCACCGGCCAGGCAGGGGAAGTACATCAAGTTCAATTACGTTACCCAAAGCGAAGTAGCGCCGCCGACGTTTCTCTTCTTTGTCAACCACCCTAAGTTGATTGACAAGTCCTACATTGGTTATCTGAGTAACCAGATTCGCCGGGAGTACGGTTTTGAGGGAGTACCCATCCGTCTGAAGTTCCGCCGCAAGTAACAGCCCGGCGTTTCCTTCGTTACCGTCTGCTTTTCTTCCTACACGACTGCATCCGAGGGCGCAAGGGTAAACGCTCAGTCGTATTCGCCGATACATCAACTGTATGGCGTCTTTGACCGAACAGCCGGACACACTCCTCGAGTCGCAAACCCGACTCGAAAGAACCCGCGCACAGTTGCGTGACATGGCTACGATGGGGGCGGTGATCACGTCGATCCAGGAGATCAAGGCGGTGCTTTCGGTTGTCATGGACATGGCTCTGCAAATAGTCGATGGTGAAGTTGGTCTGATAATGCTTCAAGCGGAAGGCGAACTCAAGGTCGAGATATCGTGGGGAGTCGACGAAGAGTTCGCCAGGTCCCTGATGTATCTTGACGATATGGATCTGCCCAGCTACTGCTTCAAGAAACGCGAAACGGTTGTCCTCAACGAACTCGACCTGAAGGCCGAGGACGGTTTCATGGTCCAATCGATCATCAGCGTACCAATCCAGACGGCCAAACAGTGCCACGGTGTGATGGTAATCGTCAACAAATCGGACGGCAGCCTCTATTCCAATGAGGACAAAGAGATCCTGGAGATGCTTCTGAGTTTCGTTGCGGTGGCCATCGACAATTCTATTCTGGTCAAGGACAAACTGACCAGGCAGAAGATTGATCAGGAGATGGCGATTGCCCGGCAGATTCAGGAGACTATCCTGCCGCAGGATATCGATAGCATCGACGGTGTCGATATCGGGGCGGTGTACTATCCGGCGCGCGAAGTGGGGGGTGATTTCTACGACGTTATCCGAATCGATGATTCGCGTTTCGTAGTTGTGATCGGCGACGTTTCCAATAAAGGCGTGCCGGCGGCGCTGGTCATGTCGGCTGCAGCCGGGATAATCAAATCAATCATCCGCGCCCAATCGGATATTTCTATGTCGTCACTGGCCGCCTTGCTCAACGATATCTTGGCTCATGAGATCATTAAGGAGCGGGAGATGTTCGTTACCCTGTTCTTCTGTCGGTTTAATCTGGCCGCCGGGCGGCTCACTTTCTGCAACGCCGGGCACATGCCGGGGCTGTTTTGGGACGGCCAGGAGAAAAAGATATGTGAATTGGCTGAGGGTGGACCAATAGTGGGACAGTTCCCAGGTGTTGCCTTCAAGCAGGGGGAACAACAACTGCACCCGGGTGACAGGCTGTTCCTCTTTACCGATGGTCTGACTGAGGCAACCGACGCCGAGAACAATCTCTTTGGGCGGGAGCGGGCCGAGCAGGTTTTTTCCGTGGAAATCGGGCTTTCCCCGAAAGAGTTCTGCGCCAAAGTCAAAGATTGGGTCGACCGTTTCAGTGAAGGCGCTGGTGAAGATACCCATGACGATTTCACCATTCTTCAGGTCAAGGTGGATTGAGCATGTCTTGTTACCAATGGAAGTTTTCTTCGGTCTCTGCCTCTGAGGAGGCTATGTTGGAATGGTTGCAGGCGACCCTCGAGGACAACATGGTTTCGCCGGGCGACCGGCGACGATTCATGCTGGCCGTCTCTGAAGCATTCAGCAATGCTCTGATCCACGGCAACGAACTCAATCCGAAAAAGACGATCAGAGTGCAGCTACGTATTAATGAAGGCGTCCTCTCTGCCGATATAATTGACCAAGGCCAAGAGGGGCTGAAGAAGATCCAGTCGCCTCGCGAGACAGATCTCCTTTCGGAGGGAGGCCGCGGCGTGAGGTTGATGATATACAGTGCTGATAACGTAAAGTTTGAACAGGTCGAGAATGGTGGCTTGAAAGTCACCGTGCAATTGGTACGAAAATCGATAGTGCAAATAACGTGAGCGGATATTAAGGAGCCTAACGGAGGACATCATGGAAATCAATCTGACGGAAGCCAACGGCGTGGCGATACTGAGCCTTAAGGGCAGGCTGGACCTCTCCAGCGGATCGTTGCTGAAGGAACAGGTCAAGAAACTCTTTGAGGATGAGAAAACCAACATCCATCTCAATCTGGCCGATGTCGAGTTCATCAACAGTTCGGGATTAGGATCGCTGGTGTCCCTTATGAAGGAGACACGACTTCGCAAAGGGCGATTGACGTTGTCCAACCTGGCCAGTTACGTCCAGGAAATATTCGACATCACCCAGTTGTCACACATTTTTGAGATATTCGTCAGCCAGGAGGAAGCAATGAATTCATACCAGACGGTTAATGCCGGCTGAGAATTCAAATTCACGAATAGGGGAACTCAATGAGTACTGCTATTGATCAGATAGCCGAGTTGCTGACACGGCTGCAGTCGTCTGATTTCTACGAGCGCGAAGAGGCGGTTCGTAATCTGGGGTCATACGACGCTGACGAAGCGGTGGCCGGGCTGGTGATGGCTTTGGAAGATCCGGATATGGGGATCAGGGAACTGGCCGCTGACCTTCTGGCCCAGATGAAAGGGGACACGACGGCCCAATTGCTGGTGAGGTTTCTCGGTCATGCCGACATCGGTACGCGCAATCTGGCCGCCGAAATACTCGTCAAGATTGGTGGTGAGGCTGTGCCGGCCCTGCTGGATGACATAGACAACGAGGATTACGACATCCGAAAGTTCATCGTCGACGCACTTGGTCTGATCAAAGATCCGGCGGCGGTGGACCAACTGTGTCGCAAACTGTGGGACGAAAACGCCAACGTGGCGGGTTCAGCCGCAGAAGCGCTCGGTGAGATCGGCTCAAGAGAAGCTGTGCCGGCTCTTATCGGCGCCTTAGAAAACGTGGAGGATGCCCGACTGCAGGCGGCCGAGGCGCTGGGTAAGATCGGTGATCCATCAACTCTGGACAAGCTGTATGAGTTTATGCAGACCGACGATCCCATGGTTAAGTTTGCCGTGTTGGAGGCAATAGGAAACATCGGACAGAAAGACTCGGTGCCGCGCCTGATGTCGATTGTCCAGTCCGACGATCGGACTATCGCGGAAACAGCTCTGATGGCTGTCATAAACGTGAGTCTGCAAAACAACGACAGGATCGATTGCGATCTGCCGCTCGATCAGTTCTCCGGATTTCTCTTCGACGGCATAAGAAACCGCAATCGCAAAATCACCGAATTCACGCTTAATCGGCCGACCCATTGGTATGGCGCCAATGTTCTGTCGTCGCTCCTGGATGTTCTCGAATCTGTCGACGAGGACGATCGACAGCGCATCTCGGATATCCTGGTCGATGCTGGTCCCACCGCAGCAAGTACTATGCTGGACAAGTTTGCCACCATCTCTGCAGTCGGAAAGCTGACGCTGCTGGAGGCTATTCGACAGTCCATCGATGATGAAATAGCAGAGCGTCTGTTGAGTTTTGCCGATGACTCCGAACCTGATATCAGGCAGAAGATAGCTCACCTGCTTGGTATCTCAGGATACACCGGCGCCATCCCAACCCTGAAAAAGCTGGCTGGTGACGCCGTCGGCCATGTTCGGTCGACTGCCTATGCCGCCCTCGGTTGGCTGGCTGATGAAAACGAGATAGACTTCCTTTTTGACGGCCTGGAAGACCGGTACTCAGATGTGCGTCAAGCAGCCATGGGGGCGCTGATTGTGGTTGGCACCCCGCGCGTAGTCTCGCGCTTTACCAAGGATCTGCACCACGAGGATCTGGAGCGTCAACGATTGGCCGTATCGGCATTAGGTATGATCGGTGATGCCGATGTGGTGGGACCGCTATTGGGGGCCGTTAACCACCCCGATGCATCAGTCAGAAAGCTGGCCGTCGTGTCTCTGGGACGCATCAAGTCTGTGACCGATACCCAGCCACTGGTATTGGCTCTTTCCGACGAGAGTCCGGCCGTGCGCAAAGCCGCTGTCACCGCCTTGATCGAAGTCAGGGGTCAGATGGCGGTCAATGACATTCGGGTCTTACTTGATGACGTGGATGTCTGGGTACGTTTTCACACCATCAATGCCATCGGCGAATTGGGCATCGAGAATCACGCCCGGTATATTCTGCCACACCTAGACGATGATCAGGATATCATCCGTATAGCGGCTGCCAAGGCGCTGGCGAAGGTGGACTGTCAAGAAGCGATTCCACGCCTGCGTCAACTCGGTGGCGATAAGAATGATGATGTGGTACAGGCCGCTCAGGCCGCCATGTCTGAACTGGAAGGAACTGTCTGATGGAACATCCGTCAATACTGGTGGTCGATGACGAACTGCTGATCAGAGATCTGCTCTACGATTTCTTCCAGGACCAGGGGTGGGATATCGCGGTAGCGGAAAGCGGTGAGCAAGCTCTGGAAATCCTGCAAGAGAAGAAAGTTGATGTTCTCCTGACCGATCTACGAATGCCGGCTATGGATGGGATGGCGCTTACCGGTCAGGTGCGAAAGAGTTTTCCCGGCATACCGGTAGTAATAATGACAGGCTACCCTTCGGTTGAATCAGCAGTCTCGGCCTTGCGCAACAAAGTCGCCGACTACATCACCAAGCCGTTCAATGTTAACGAACTGTACAAGCGGGTGGAATCACATCTGCTCAGGGAAGATGGGGAAACGGCATGAGCACGGCCGACGCTTCGCGCACGCGGGTCTTGGTGACTGATGATGAACCGGACATCAGGAATGATCTGAGTGACTACCTTTCGCACCTCGGGTATGATGTCTCTGTTGCCGACGATGCCGGCAATACGCTGTCGCAGGTGACCGAAACCGCTTATGGGGTCTTGTTGCTTGATGACATGTTGCCCGACGAGAGCGGTCTGGAGATTCTTCCCGGATTACTTGATATCCGTCCATCTATGAGTGTGATAGTCATGACCGGTTGCCCCACGGTGAAATCGGTTATCAAAGCAATGCGGCGGGGTGCTTGTGATTTCGTAGTCAAACCGTTTGAATTGGATGAACTGAAGACGGCTGTTCATCGGGCTGCACAGCGCAATCAACGGCTGGTGGATGAAGCTTTCAGAAACTGTAAAGACACAACAAAGGATTCCAGGGTCGTGATGAACTCGGTCTATCAGGACTGAACTGGAACGGCTTCTTCAACCGAATCCTGCAACGGCGTCGCAGATTATAAAAGGGTGGAAAATGCTGACATCGTCCTCAGCTGAACCGGAAATGGCGCGTGAAGAGCTCTCGATGATTCGGGATTTCATTCACGAGAAAAGCGGCATTTTCTTTGCTGAAAACAAAATGTATCTGTTGAAAAACAGGTTGGTCAGGCGTATGACCGATCTGGGAATCAAGAGTTATCGCGACTACTTCTACCATGTCAAGTATGACACATCGCTGAGAGAGTTCAAGGAGTTGATGAATCTGGTTACCACCAACGAGACCAGTTTCTTTCGCAATGAACCTCAGTTGTTGTCGTTCTCCGCAGAGGTCCTGCCGTTGATGATCAAGGAGAAGTCTCAGGGCAAAGGTCCAAGGAGCATTAAGGTCTGGTCGGCCGGATGTTCAACCGGCGAGGAGCCGTACACTCTGGCTATGATGATTCTTGAGAAACTCGGCAGTATAGCGGGATGGAAAGTCGAGATCATTGCCAACGACATTTCCGAAGAGGTCTTGTCGAAAGCCCGCAAGGGTGAGTACAGCGGGCTTACTTTGCGCAACGTCAAGCCGACCGTGCTTGATCGCTTCTTCGATAAAGTCGGCGATCTCTATCGAGTGAAACAGGAGATCAAAGCGTTGGTCAGGTTTTCGCACATCAATCTCAACGAACCCCGCCAGATGTCGATGCACTCCGGGTTTGACGCCATCTTCTGCCGCAATGTGATGATCTATTTCTCCGACGAGGTCAAACGTCAGATAGTCCGCGGCTTCTACAACAGTTTGCAACCCAACGGGCACTTTTACATAGGCCACGCGGAGACGCTGCACGGCATCTCCAAAGCATTCAAGCTGGTGTATCTCAAGAATGCACTGGTTTACCAGAAGGAATCCGTCGGTTCCACGACCCGGACAACGCCAGGCGTTCCGCTCAGGTCCACTAATGCCAAAAGGGGACCTTCAGGTACTGATGCTGCGGGTGGCGCCCGTCGCGCAATGGACTTACTGAGCAAGATAAAGCCTATGACGGTGAAAAAATAGCGGCAACTGAACATATACGGAATAAGAAACTATGGCACTCAAAATAATGGTTGTAGATGACTCTCCGACGGTGGTGAAATTCGTATCGTTTTCGCTCAAGAAAAGCGGATATGATGTCATCACCGCCTGTGACGGAATGGATGCCATCGAAAAAATATCCAATCTGTCGGATGACGTCAGCCTGGTTATCACGGACCTAAATATGCCGAACCTGGACGGCTACGGTCTGATCGAAGCTCTCCGGCAGAACCAGCAGCACGCCGATACGCCGATTATCATCCTGTCGTCCGAGGACGGTGACGATGATCGCGAGCGGGGAATGGATGTCGGCGCCAGTTCGTACCTGGTGAAACCGTTCAAGGCCTCGGTTCTGATTACCGAAGTCTCGAAATACCTGAACTAAACGAATTCGGCGCCAAGCTGAAAAGGAGGTTGCGTGGCGGATCTGAAAATACTTGCGGTCGATGACAGCCCAACTATGCGGCGAATCATCATGAATACCCTCAAGAGGGCGGGTTACAAGGATGTTATCGAGGCCAGCGACGGACGAGATGCCCTGGCTAAGATGAAAGTCGAAAAAGTCAACTTCGTTATCACGGACTGGAATATGCCTGAAATGGATGGGCTCACTTTCGTTACCACCTTACGGTCGATGGGTGAGTACAAGAGCCTTCCGATTTTGATGGTAACCACGCGGTCGGTGAAGGACGATATCGTGGAGGCCTTGAAGGCCGGGGTAAACAACTATATTGTCAAGCCATTTACGCCCGACACCCTTAAGGAGAAGATTGAACAGGTCTTGGCGGGTTGAGGGATCTGTTACACAAGGAGGATACGATGTCCGAGAACCAACCACTACAGTATAGAATTCAGGAAGAAATATCCGAATTGGCTGCCTCTGTCAACGAGATCGTTACGAAATTCAGGGACTTGCAAAACCCTCTGAAGGAATCCAGCGAGAAAGTCCCGAAAGCCACTAAGCAACTCGACAAGATCAGCGAGCAGACGGAGGCTGCGACGCATCAAATGCTTGATCGTGTGGAGAAGATCGTTCAACAGGTCGAGGATTCCAAGAAAGGTCTGGATGAGATCAAGGTCTGTACCAAGGATGGTCGTACCGATGACATCAGCGCCCTTGCTGATGATCTGATCGAGAAGGCTGACATTACCTGCAACGACGCCTACACTATTATAGATGCCTTACAGTTTCAGGATATCACTTCACAGCAGATGAACCACGCCGCCTCACTGCTGGAAGACATCGAGGTCCGGCTCCAGAGCATCATGGGGGCGTTGAAAGGTCAGCCGAGCGACGAGACGCACGATGAAAAGCGGCGAGACAGAAAGACCCGTGTCTACGATCCGCACGCCGATCTGTTCGACAAGAAGACAGACCAGTTGGCGATTGATGACATGTTTGCACGCAAAGGTTGAGCGTACCGTGACTACAGATATGACTACAGAAACCGGTTTTGAATTGGACGAAATGAAGGAAATCATCGATGATTTCCTTATTGAAGCCGATGAACTGATCGCCTCGCTCGATAACAATTGCGTAACGCTCGAATCTTCTCCGGAGGATTTGGATCTCCTCAATGAAATCTTCCGGGCCGTCCACACCATAAAAGGAACGTCCAGCTTTCTCGGCTTTGAGCAGGTCACGACTCTGTCGCACAGGATGGAGGACATTCTCAACAAATTGCGCAAGGCAGAGATAAAAATGAGTCCAGAAATCATGGACGTCTTGTTGGAGGCTCTGGACCTGCTCAAACTGCTCCTCGATAATGTGCGCAACGGCATCGATGAGCAGATCAATCTCGATGGCATACTGGCACGCCTGCAGGCCAAGCTTGATGGTGATCCCAATGCTGCCGTCGCCGACAGTGAGCCGGCCTCGGAAGTCAGCGCTGCTGAAGTCGAGGCCACCATGGTTGAGGCTACAGCCAATCCGGCCATCGCCGTAGCGCCCTCGACCGATGAACCGGAAAAATCCAGAGTTGGCGCTGCGCCCCAACGCAACGCCGCCGATCAAACTATTCGAGTCGATGTCGACCGTCTCGACGCCTTGTTGAACATGACGGGTGAACTGGTGCTAAGTCGCAACAGCCTCATGCAAAGCGTCGGTAAACTCGGTGCTGAAGGTGAGACGGATCTCGAGTTGGAGGGTATCAACCGGGCCGCCAAGGCGGTCAACTTCATTACCACTGAACTGCAGATGGCGGTGATGAAGATGCGGATGCAGCCGGTCGGCAAAGTGTTCAGCCGCTTTCCCCGACAAGTGCGCGATTTGGCTCGTGAGAGTGGCAAGAAAATCAACCTCGTCATCTCGGGTGAAAGCACCGAGCTGGATAAGTCGGTCATCGAAGAAATCGGCGATCCTCTCATGCACATAATTCGTAACTCCTGCGATCATGGTCTCGAGTCTTCTGAAGAGCGTCGGGAAAAGGGCAAACCGGAAGAGGGGACAGTCCATCTTTCGGCCGATCAGGAAGGCTCCCACATCATAATCAAGGTTGAGGATGACGGACGCGGATTTGACATTGAGGCTATCAGGGACAAGGCTGTCGAACGTGGCCTGATCGCGCGCGATGATGTAGACCGAATGCCCGATCGCGAGGTTTTTAATTTCATCCTTGAGGCCGGCTTCTCAACCGCCAAGAAGATAACAGACGTTTCCGGTCGCGGTGTCGGCATGGACGTTGTCCGCACTAACATTCAGAAACTCAACGGGACCGTAGACCTCGACTCCAAGAAGGACATTGGCAGCACTATCACCATCAAGCTGCCGCTGACTTTGGCTATTGTACAGGGGCTCCTGGTTCAATGCGACGAAGATGTTTTCGTACTGCCCTTGTCCTCGGTGCATGAAACAGTCAAGGCCGATGGAACAGAGGTCTACTATGTAAATCAGCGACCGGTGTTCCGACTGCGCGATGAAATCATTCCCCTCATAAACTTGACCGCCATGATCAACGCTGACACCGATGGCTTCCTGATGAGCGAACGGCCCTATATCGTGGTGGTTGGGCTGGCCGAACGCAAGCTTGGACTGATGATAGACCGCTTCTTAGGACAGGAGGAAGTGGTAATCAAGTCACTGGGTCAGTATCTTGGCGCCACGGAAGGCGTGGCTGGCGCAACCATTCTTGGCGACGGACGCATCCGCCTGATCGTCGACCTGGTCGGATTGTTCCGGCTGGCTCGGAAACTGGGTGGCTGAGGGAGACTAAACAGTGACTCTAATCCAAAAGGAAATCAAAGTTCTCGTGGTCGATGACTCCGCCTTCATGCGTAAGGCGCTGTCGATGATGCTCGAGTCCGACCCTGCCATCAAAGTTATCGGAACGGCGCGTGATGGGGAAGAAGGAGTGGAAATGGCGCGCCGTCTGAAGCCGGACTTGGTGACTATGGACATCGAGATGCCGCGCATGGACGGACTGGCGGCCCTTCGCGAGATTATGAAAACTGATCCGATACCGGTGATGATGGTATCCTCGCTCACGACCGACGGGGCGAGCGCTACCCTTGATGCTCTGGAAATGGGCGCAGTCGATTTCATACCCAAACAACTTTCCTACGTCAGTCTTGATATCGTCAAGATCAAAGAGGACCTACTGGCCAAGATCAAGGACATTGCTCGTCGAAAAGGCATCCTGATGGCTCAGGCGCGTCGGGCCAATTTCGCCCGACTCAGCGATACTCGGGCGCCGGCCGGCGCCACCCGACCATCACGTCGCACCGCCGATCCGCTGGCTCCGTTAAGGTCGCGGAGAAAGCGCAATCATGCGGTCGGCATAATCGCTGTCGGATCCTCTACTGGCGGTCCGCCCGCTCTACAGGCGGTAATTCCGCGACTGCCGCACAACCTTCCGGTCGGAGTTGTTATCGCGCAGCATATGCCGGCCACCTTTACTCAGTCGATGGCTGAGCGTCTTAATACTCTCTCCAAGGTTTCCGTCAAGGAAGCCGCCGATGGTGACTCGATCGAGCCCGGTACCGTGCTGATAGCGCCGGGCGGTCGTCAGATGACAGTTAAGCGTTCGTCCAGGGGAGCCTACGCCGTGATCTCCGATCAGCCCGCTGACGCTCTGTATCGTCCCTGTGTCGATGTGTTGATGAATTCGGTAGCCGACTCCTACGGCGGCGCGACTATGGGCGTCATCCTGACCGGGATGGGCAACAACGGCGTCATAGGTTTGCAGGCTGTAAGAGCCAAAGGTGGCGTGATCATTGCCCAAAACGAAGAAACTTGTATCGTCTACGGTATGCCCCGAGCCGCAATCGAAGCCGGCATCACCGACCACATTGTCTCCATCGACAGTGTCGCCGACGAAGTCATGACTTACTTCTAAGCAGGCAAGGCGGCACGCTGCCTCTTTGCACTTCGCGCGTCATGCCACTCACAGCGCACCCCAGCCCTCGCAGGAGAGGATCCCTGCGATCCTGCTGAACCGGTCTCCAGAGCATTCCCCCCAACGTCATCCTGAGCGGAGTCGAAGGGTGGCGTAACCTGCATGTGGCCCCTGTTGGCCCGACAAACCTGGGATTGCGCTCAATCGTCGAATGAAGTTTTAGTTGAATTAGGTTTGCCGCCTTCAGCTTATTGTCATGAGAGGTATAGGATTTTTTGTGGTACGAAGTCATGGATGACCAAGACAGTACAATTGTAGCGTCAGTTGAGGCAGCCGATGAGGTCTCCCGTTTTACCGAATCGTATGCCTCGTTCAACCGGATAATAAACTCCCTGCAGCGCAAATACATCGAATTGCAGGAAGAGTTCACAGCCCAAAACGATGAACTGGTCGAGGCCAACCGTCAACTGATAGAACTGAGCCGACGGCAGTTCGAAGCCACCGAGTTTCTCAACAGCATTCTGGATTCACTTTCAGCCGGGGTGATCGCTGTCGATCAATCCGGACGAGTGACACATTTCAACCCGGCCGCTTCTCTGATCATGGGGATACCGCGCGAAAACCCGCTGGGAAAGCTTTATCGTGATGCTATTCCACCCGGCCGTCCCCCCGATGCCAACGCCCTCAGGGCTGCGGAAACCGGCCGTGAGGTGACGGCGGTGGAGAAGGAGATCGATCTGCCCGACCACGGGAGTCGGTGTCTATCAGTTTCAACGGCTATCCTGAAGGATGGCGAGGGCCGGACCAACGGCGCTGTGGAACTGTTCCAGGACATAACAAAAACTCACAAGATGGAATCGGAGTTGGCCCGCCTAAACACTCTGGCGGCACTGGGCGAGATGGCTGCCACGGTGGCGCATGAAGTACGCAATCCTCTGTCAGCTATCGCCGGTTTTGCCGGGTTGCTGAAACGCGATCTGGGGGAAAACGATCCTCGGCGAAAAACCGCCGACAAAATAATCTGCGGCGTAGACAGATTGAACAAGACCGTCGAGACCTTGCTGAACTATAGCCGGTTTCAGCAAATCAGCCGCCAGGAGGTCGTGCATCAGGAATTCATCACCGCCACTATCGAACAGTACATCGCCGATAATCGGCCAAGACTGGGTGATATCAGTATTCGTATCGCCGCCTTTGAACCGATCGATGCCATCAAGATCAAGACTAACATTGATGCTGTTCTCTACCGCCAGGCGATACTGAATATCCTCGACAACTCTCTGGAAGCACTCGACGGTGAGGGAGAGGTCACGATTCGTTCACGGCTTTGGCCCCGCGACGATGCGGCCAGAGCACTCGGCGAGCGGGTGCTGCTGGACATTAATGAGACGATTCTGGAAACGACCATTTCGGATAACGGCCCCGGCATTGATGAAGAACATCTTGACAAGGTTTTTGCACCGTTTTTCTCGACCCGTCCTGACGGAAACGGATTGGGACTGGCCGTTGCCTGGAAGATTTTGAAAACCCACTCGGGAGATATCCTGGCTCAGCGCAGTGAGGAAGGGGGGGCTGCCTTCCACCTCTTGCTACCCACGAGAATTGACCACCAGAAGAGGGAACATCTCTAATGAAACACTCCGTGTTGGTTGTCGATGACGACAGTCTTGTTAATGAACTGGCATACGAAACTCTGCATCGCGCCGGCTATGACTGTCGCACCGCCCACTCCGCCGAAGAAGCGCTGGCCGAACTGAACGACCGTGAGGCCGACATAGTCCTGTCTGACCTGAAGATGCCCGGCATGGACGGCATTGAGTTACTAAAACAGGTCAAGAAAATGTCCCCGGACAGTATCGTGATAATG
>JAUWMW010000262.1 GCA_030612965.1 bacterium | reverse complement strand
TGTATGAAGACAGCTTCCGTATTCAGGCGATTGGTAACAAGCATTTGAGAGGTTATGCGGAGTATATTGAGAAACTGCAACTGCCCAACCGGATGCAGTGTCATTCGATTAGGATAGATCTTAACGGCAAGACTCTGTTCTACTCAGCCGACATCGGGAGTTTCGAAGATATCAAATCGCACCTTGACGATGTTGACATCGCAGTGCTCGAACTGACGCATGTTAACCTGGAACAGTTCTTTGATTTCGCACCCACTGCGTCGGTTGGCAAGTTCGTTATCACTCATCTTGGCAGCACGGATGAAACGGCAGAGATTGTGCAGATGGCCGAGAAGGCGGGGTTGGGCAATCTGATGATTGCTCACGACGGGATGCGACTATCTCTGTGAGTTGATCCTCTGGTAGGGTGAGCAAAGTATCATTCTGCGCAAATTGTGTGTGACAAAGGAACCCCGGGTCACTATAATTCCGGTTCAACCAAAATCGAGGACCGATATAATGGATATTGGACAGATTCAAGGATATCTCAAAGAGCATCAGCTTGACGGCTGGTTGATGGCTGATTTTCATGCTCGCAACAGTGTGGCCGTCGAGATGTTGGGACTCACAGGTGTGTTGACGCGCCGTTCATTCTATTTTATTCCCGTCGAGGGCACGCCGGTCGGTCTGGTACCGGAGATTGAGAAGGCCAAGTTTCAGCATCTGCCCGGCACGTTGATACCGTTCTCGGGCTACCGTGCTATGGAGAAGGAGTTGACTCTCATCCTCAAAGGTCACAAGTCGGTGACTATGGAATACTCCCACCTGGGTCGACTGCCGTACATTGGGCTGCTTGACGCGGGAACGGTGGAATTGGTGCACAGTATGGGCGTTGAAGTGGTCTCATCGGCGGACCTCGTGGCCGCTTTTCAGGCCCGTCTGACCGGCGAGCAAATCGCCACCCACCGCGACGCCGTTCTGAAACTAATGGAAGCCAAGGACGACGCCTTCGCTTTTATAGCTCAATCGTTGAAAGACAGTGCGCCGGTCACTGAGTATGATGTTAGTCAGCGCATATTCGAGCGCTTTGGGAAGCATGGCATGATCTGTGATTTCCCTCCTATTTGCGCCGTAGACGGCAACGCCGGCAACCCGCACTACGAACCGACAGCCGAGCGGTCGACCCGGATAGTCAAGGGTCATTTGATCCTTATCGACTTGTGGGCCAGGCATGATTCCGAGACAGGTATCTATGGCGACATTACCTGGATGGCGTACGCCGGACGCAAGGACGAAATCCCCGAAAGATACGTCTCAATGTTCGATGTGATTGTTCGAGCGCGGGACAAGGCTGTGTCGTTTCTCGAGGAGAACCTGCCCATCCGCCCGGTGTACGGGAGCGAAGTGGATGACGCCTGCCGCCAGGTCGTCATCGATGCCGGCTTTGGCGAGTTCTTTACGCACCGCACGGGTCATTCCATCACGACGGCGGCGCATGGCAGCGGTCCCAATATCGATAATCTGGAGACCGAGGATCGCCGCATGCTACAGCCGGGGCATCTGTTCAGTCTCGAACCGGGAATCTACAAAAGCGATTGCGGCTTCCGCACCGAGATCGACTGTCTGATCACATCGGACGGCTGTGAGGTTACGGCGAAGCCATTACAGACGGAGATTACCGCCCTACTGTAACATGTTTGTCAGTGAAGAGATGATATCTGACATGGCCGCCCGCTATGGACAGCCTGAGCGCGCCGATTTCCGGTATGTGTTGCCTGCCGATCAGTTCGGCCGTATTCGCGCTTCACAAAAACACGGCCGCAATCATGATGTCACTGTCTATATCCGCAAGGACGAAGAATTCGTTGTGATCGCCAAGCACATGTACCCGCTCGGCCTCTATCGAGCGCCGTCGGGCGGTTTGCGCCCGGGGGAACCGTTTCTGGACGGTATCAATCGCGAAATCATGGAAGAAACGGGCTGCACTGTTGGACTCGAGAGGTTCCTTCTGCGCACCGCAGTATCATTTGTATGCCGCGAGGGTGGTTCTTCCTCAGGTGATGGTGTCATCGAATGGAGGTCGCTGGTATTTTTAGCGCGGTATGTCTCGGGTGACTTCCAGTTTACTGATCATCAGGAGATACGTGAGGTGCGGCTGGCCACGCTAGATGAGTTTGAAAGCTTCTCACGGATAATGCGTGCGACCGATATCGGTGGGCTGCACTATCGCGCAGCGTTGCATGATACGATTAGGCGGCGGCTGCCCACCGCCTACGCCTCGTAAACCGGTTCTTGTAGGTCAGGATCCTTGTGATCCTGACGCAATGTCGAAACCGCAGGGGTTTCGACCTTGACTTAGAAGACGGTATCTACAGGCCATAGACCTGCGGCGGGCCCAGATACTCGGGGAAGCGGTCGATCAGCGTCTTACGGACGAGAAAACAGAGATGGCACTCGTCCACGTACTCATCGCCATGCTCCACCCCGTACTCACGGGCCAACTGCGCCGGACCGCCGCGAATCAACGGGCCACAGATCGGGTGGGCCTGAGCATCGTAGCCTGAGTCGATCTCGGCCAGAGGTGTTTCCCACATGTTCCCCAGGCTGATTCCCTGGCACGGGAAGACATTGCCGAAGGCGTCAACATGAACGCGCTTTGGTCGCTCCAACTCTTCATAGGGACAGGTGGTGAACTCCTGCCATGGTCGGGTTGGCAGCCCTTCGGTCAGTTTCTCCACGGCGCGGCCCTTGAACATGGCCCCGCCGCCGATTACCGGCGCCCCCTTGCCCGAGCCTTTCTGGACGGTAGGTTCTTTGATCTCGATCGTGGAAACATTCAGGCTAAGGTTCTTTGCGGCGGTATGAGCCAGCTTGGCCGGGCTGTCCTCTTTGCCGTCACTGTGAAAGAGGTCGTCACTGAGTTCCAACACAGAAAGGTCGACCTCCTTAAGCGGTTTCAGCCACAGTTCGGCGTCCTCAACGGAAGTCGACATGTAGGCGTTGCTCACCATGCCGGTCTTCAGACCCATGCCGCGGGAGAGCTTGATTCCTTCCAGTAAGAGAGGATAATACAACGTCGGTTCTCCGCCCTCAAAGCCCACTGATTCGACGGTGCTGATCTTGGCTATCTCGTCGAACACGGTACGAAGCTGACTGAGCGTGAAGGTCCCCTCCGACTCGGGGCTACAGCACAGAAAGCAATGGTCGCACTCATAGGTGCATTGATAGGTCAGCAGAAAATGGACGGCTGTTATCACGGTTTGACTCCTGTTCAGATCAAGATAGGCCATATGGCCCTGGGAATCAACCTCTGCATTGACCCCAACGGACAGCCACAGCCGAACGCGACATTCGGTACCCCACCCAGAGCGTCAGCGTCGGGTGGGTTCTTCCAGTCTGCAATAAGCCAACCTGTCGATCCGGTTTAGCTGGGGTACCGTCGAAACGTCATGCTTCGACTCCGCTCAG
>JAUWMW010000003.1 GCA_030612965.1 bacterium | reverse complement strand
TGGGCAGGCTGCGGCAGGCTGAAATCTATAAACGTAATCGGATTGAACGGGTTGGGGTAGTTCTGCGAAAGTTGGAAACGATCCGGCAACACCTCACCCGTCTCGACGCGCAAGAGGTTGTCCTCGTGAAGGTAGTAAAGGTGGATCGACTCGCCGTTGGAAGTAGCAACAACCTGACCATCGGTTGCCAAAAAGGAACCGGCCCGGCCGCCATAGTCGATCACCGTGGGCGGCGAGGTGTTAAGATCATAGACCGCCAGCCCGCGGGCACCCACTGTGTAGAGGCGGTCCTCGTACACCACGCCGTCAGTAACCGGCAGAGCCATCGGCGCCACCGCTTCTACCCGCGGATGGTGCGGGTCGGAACAATCGACGCAGGTCATGTCATCGTAGGTGAAATAAATCAAACGGTCGTTCATGAACTTCAACTCGAAGACCGGGAGAGCCAAACTGATACTGGACAGCATCCGCAGGGAGTAGTCGGAAGCTACTCGGTAGATCCAAATCGAATTCTTGCCCGTCGAAACAAACAACAGCGAATCGGCAAAAGTCGCGCCCAGGACCTTACCGATAATCGGCCAGGTAGCGCCGCATTCGACCACGTTGGAGTCGTTGATAGGGAAGATACTAATCGACGACGCGGCATACACCAGGATGGCCGATCGATCGGTCGACCAGTCCGGCGCAAACTCGAGGCCAAAGGCGCCATGGGGATCGACACGGATAGAACTCTCCAGGTAATACTCATCAGGGTCAGCAATTGAGGATATGAACGCGATCTTGTTCAGGTTGTTGTATAATACTATCAAGCTGTCGCCATTGCGGTCGATCGATACCACGTCCCGCCAAGTCGGGTAAATCGTGAAGTCAAGTCGCGGCGTCGTTCGCCACTGGTCCAGCCGGTAGACATCAACCGGATTTGATTTCCCCCCGGTGTACAGCCTGCCGTCACGCAAAACAAGTCCCGTGATTGGTCCCGGGCGATAGAAGGCGACCCAGGATTGTCCTGACTCATCCAGACGGTAGAGTACCAGCCCGCCGAATTGCCCCGGCAATAGCAGAAGCGGCCTGCCATCGATATAGAACAGATCTCCGTCGGGCGGATCATCACCGATAGCTATAGTGCTGCGCTGCTGGTAATCGCTGCGATCGATCAATTCCACAAAGCGATCACCCACGAAAACAAACAGACTGTCGGTCACGAGCGTTTTGTAAATCGGCGCCATGCCGTCAATGGAGCCGTAGATGCCGGAACCGGCCTGGCCGAACCGGCCGAACAAAACGCCGTCGTTGATGGCGGCGATTATGAACTCGCTGCCGTTCTTGTAGAACGATGCAGCGCGCTCAGGTATGTAAAGGTAATCTATGAATTGTCCGAAACCGTCACCTGAGATGTCGTAGCGAATAATGCCGTTGTACTCATCCAACCCATACAGAGTATCGTTTGAGACCTCCACCTGCGTCACCAGAATCGGCTTCATGCTGGAGTCGGAGAACTGAATCTGATCGTCGTCGTCAACCGTGAATCTGAGAATACCGGCAAACCAGGCCGACACATAGAGATCATCTCCATGCAGGGCGAAATCCGACAAAGGCAAACCGACATCGATACCAGCCCTGTAATCGATACTCGGAAGCTGTCCGATATCGATCAATAGCAGACTGTCCCCCATCGTGTAAACCACTAGCATATCGCCGTGAGCTTTCATTCGGACCGGTTCGTCATCAAGGAAGAGTTGGTTGATCTGCACGAAACTCGAATCAATCCGATCAAAGCGACAAACGACAATGCCCTCCGGCGCCAAAGCCACGGCGAAACTATCAACTACCGTCACCGCGTGGAAGCGATTCCACAACATAGTCTGATCGGGCAACCGGTCGATACCTCCGGCCTGGACCGATCCAATCAAGAAAAGGCAGGCTGTGACAATCATGCTCCAACCAGTTGACTTCATTTCATAAGCACCATTTTTCTGGTAATCGTCTGGTCGGATGTTTTCATGCGATACAAGTAGACTCCGCTGGCCAGATCAGTGCCGTCGAATTGAATGCGATGACGCCCGGTCTTCATGGCGCCATCAACAAGAACAGCTACCTTTCGGCCGAGGATATTGAAAACAGTCAACTCAACGTGGGTAAGACGCGGCAGGCTGAACTCGATAGTTGTAATTGGATTGAACGGATTGGGATAGTTCTGGGAAAGATAAGGTCCGCCGGGCAGGGCCGTGGGAGCATCGTCGACACCGGTTGGTAAATGTGAAACCGGTAAGATGCCGCTGTTGATATTGTCCATCAGGAAGCGGCCACGATTGAGGTCGTTTTCAGAGGAAGCATCGAAGTCCCACACCAAGATTTCCAGTCCGTCAGTCACCAGAATCAACTCCACTAAACCGTCATTGTCCAAATCCTCGACCAGAGGTGGGTATCGGGAGGAGAATACCTGAGTAGGCCGAGTGGGTGTTGCCACCGGCCAGTCAGGCAGCGGCTGCGCCTGACAGTCGAGAATATAGACTTGCTCAGTGCCGGTGCCCGGTAGAATGTGGCCGGAACGGATGATAATCTCCGGATAATCGTCGCCCGTGAGGTTGGCCACGGTAGGTGTGCCGAAGGTTACTGGCTCCGTGAAGGCTTCGCCGCCGGCCCGCCCATCACGATCGACATACGGCGTACCGTCGGCACGGAAGATATACAACGAAGCAATGTCATACTCGAAGAAAGTGCAGAGTATTTCGGGGATACGATCCAGATCGAGATCGGCCGCAATCGGATAGGAGCCGATCCACAGATCGACACTCGGTATCGCTACCGGCCAGCCGGGCAAATCATCGACACCGTTGGTCTTTACCCACATCGTCGTGACCCCGGCGTTGTCACGGCCTAAGGTAATGATTTCAGGAAGACCGTCGTCGGTCAGGTCGGCCAGAACGGTGCCGTACACTCTCGGTATGCTCTCTATGACAGGCGCTTCCATACCATAGGCGGGCAGTCCGGTGCGAGCATCGAACAGGCCCAGACCGGTAATCGGTTCGGGCGAACTGTAGGAGGCAATCACTTCGTTCAAACCGTCGCCGTCCAGATCGGTGGAAGTAACAAACGGTGAGGTCGGCCCGCCATAACTGTAGGAATCGGATATCCGTGGATCAAATGATGCAAACAACCCATCCAGAGAATAGAAGTACGGATCACCATTGAACTCGTAGGCGAGAATCTGCCCGATCTTGTTGATAAGGACAATCGCCGAATCTTCGCCCTGCCCCAATTGCGCCACCGTAACATTAGGGAAGCCGTATCCGAAGGGAATCTGGCCGGTGAACATCGCCACCGGCCAACCGTCGGCATTGCTACCGTCAAAGTTGAAGACGTGCAGACTATCGCGGCTGGTGCAGATAATCTCATCCTGACCGTCGCGGTCCACATCGTAGATGGCCGGAACCGTTCGGAAGTCGACATCGGGGAGAACCGGAAAACCGTCCGCCAGGACTCCGGTGGCATGGAACACATAGACCCCACTACTGGTCGGGATAATGATCTCGCGGGTGCCGTCGCGGTCGAGATCAGCGCAGGAGGCGGTCAGACCCGGTCGACCCGCCATGCTTTGAGGCCAACCGTTCGCAAAAGCCGATACCACATTCACAGTAGCTGAATCGATAACCAAACCGGAACTGAAGTAACCATAGAGATAAACATGAAAGACGCCCGTGTCCACGCCGGACACCGACCAGTCAAACAGCAGTGAATCGAAGTATTCGCCGGTCGAACCATCCAGACGCACCAGGGAGCCCTGTTGTTTGCGATAGGCAACGAACATGGAGTCATACTCCGGACCGTAAGCGCTGCCAAAGACCGGAATATGGTATTTCACTTCCGATCCGTCGATTGGCGCCGTCAACTCGAGTTTCTGGCGCCGGACGTACACGCAGTTGGTATATGACCGATTGCCATATTGATCGGTCAGCCGGAAATTAAGGTATCCTTCCTGCGACTGATCATCAAAAAAGTAAGCCACTGAATCGCCCGGCAGTGATGTCCCAGATGCCAGGTATTGCCAATCCTCGGACCCGGGACCGACGGAGTAGTCCAGTTGCCAGCTTCCCTCGTATGAAGCGACCGGGGCAATACGAACTACGAAGTCACTAGTGTACCTGTGCCGCCGTTGAGGTTCCACTATGTGGACGCCTCCGTGCCACAGAAGGTCGTACGATGCGGCCACATTCATGTAACCGTAACCGCTAACAGTATCGGGACCGATAAGGCTGTCCCCGTTGTCGAGGGGATCAATCAGATCATCGGCGCCCATTCTGAGTATCTCTTCCAGTTCGGCCAGCGCCAGGTCCGGCCTGAACGCCTTCAGGAGCGCCGCCGCGCCAGCCACCATCGGCGCTGCCATAGATGTTCCGTCGGCCAGATAATACAGGCTGTCGATGATCCTCACGTCGGGTTCGCCGGCTTTGGCGTACATGTCAGTGCTGTCGGCTCTCAGCGAGAGGATATCGAGACCGGGCGCCACGATGTCAATGTGAGCACCCCAGGTGGAGAAATCGGTCATGTTGCCGTCGGAGTTACCGGCTGCGACGGCAAAAGTCGAGTCGTATGCAGCCGGGAAGAACCGGTCATTGCTGCCGGTGTTACCGGGCGCTACGGCTACGAACACGCCGTTGGCTCGCGCGAACTCCATCGCTTCCTCCAACAGACCCGACAAGAACGGTGTCCCCCAACTGATATTGATCACCTGGGCGCCGGCATTGACAGCGTAAATGATACCCGCCACGCCGACCGCCGTAGTGGCGTTGGGACGGATCTTAACCGGCATTATCTCAGCGAAGGGCACGATTCCCGCGACCCCTGGAGCGTTCGAATTGGCCGCCACGATCCCGGCGATATGTGTGCCGTGACCAACTTCGTCGGTCGGGTCGTTATCCCCAATCGGGTCGAACAGTGTTTGGACATCGCCCGACACGTCGTAGCCCAGAGTATCGTCTACAAACCCGTTATGGTCATCATCGATGTCGTTATTCGGGATCTCGTCGTCGTTTCGCCAGAAGCGACCCTGAAGTTCCGGATGCACCAAGTCGACCCCGGTGTCGACAATCGCCACTACCACTTTGGTCGTCTCGGCGGGTGAGAAATAGTACAGCGGCCAGAGCCGCATGTCTTTCTCGATGGTGCCCGTCTTCGTAACCAGGACATCGTTGTAGTAACCGTTCTTACGGAGAATGCCGTAATAGGACTGGCCTTCATTATAGAGGTACCATTGGTTGACGAAAAGCGAGTCGGCCGGCATGGCAAAGAACTGAATGTAATAATCCGGCTCCACATACTCCACGTTGTCCTTACCGAGTAGGGCCGTCACATCGGCCACAGCCAGCGACTTGGATTCGGTGCGAAAAATATGTACACGAGAGAAACCTTCCGAACCGATGAGGTCTCCCCTCAATTGCAGGTTCGAGAACTTCTCGAGGCGATTTCCACGGCCGAGGGACTGGTTCAATGTCTCCATGCGGGTCTGTGGCTTTAGCTTCACAATGAACTTCCCCGGCACCGGACCGGTCGGTCCGTTGTCGCGGTACACGGCTTCGCCTGATGCTACCATGAGTAACACCATAACCATCACGGCAGCAAACGCTCGAACAGGTTTTGTCGTCATACTATACATATCCTACAAATAGTACGCCGTGAGGGGCCAACTCTGGGGTTTCCACGTATGAGACGAACCGGTTAGCGGTCCTGTTTAGCTGAAGTCTCATCTCTTCTAAGATACCGTCAACCAAATAGTTGTCAAGGCAATAAGCGTTGCCGCCGCGGTGACCACGTCCTCAGGACACAGGTTAATTGGATCGCTGTTGGTTTGTTTTTCAAAATGGCGGGACGCCGCGAACACAACCGCCTGGGGGTGGCCACCGTGCCCCCAGTCGCCCCGTCCTGGCGATAGGGTGATTACAGATCGTATTTCTTGCGATTCAGCTTGAAATGAGAATCACAGGCGATGATGTCGCGGCGGATCGAGGTCTTGATGCTCTGGAGCTTTGAGGAGTCGGACCGTCTCAAAAGATGGCCGATGATGGTATACAGCTCGGCCGTCGGCAACAGACAGAGATCGGACTGCCGGGCCAACTCAAGGCATTCCTGATCAAACCAGGCGGTACGCTCCTCGGGCGGCTCGTTACGATCAGCGTTGCCGATCAGAACGCCCTTGACCCGGACATTGGATTGTTGCTTATCGACGATATCTATGAGTTGGACGACGCTCGATGACGGCAGTGGTCCCTCATCGCAGGCCGCCGCCATGAAAATCACACGCGCCCCACTGGTCCCTTTTCCCACTGCTTCCAACACTACGCCGTTTTCACAGGCGTCGAGTACCCGGACTTCATACTCCAGCAATGCAAGGGCGATCGAAACCGCCGAGGTCAGTTCTTCGCGGCACTGGTACAAGATGCTCGTCACCCGCCGGAGGTCATCTTGTTTGCGTTGGAGCTTGGTAAATTGTATATGGATCGCCTCCAACTGCGCCTTAGCCAGATCGATACCGCTTTGGTATGGGCTCAATTCGTCCAACTCGGTAAGGTAGCTGGCTATCCACGTGGGCCGACTGGACTGACGTTTGTGGCAACCGACGACCCGTTGAAACGCCTCAACCAAGAGGCGTTCCTCGTGCAGGACGCGGAATTTCGGAATGACATAGACAAGCCCACGCCAGTCGTCGCAGACAATGCGCGAGACCACCGGATCTTTGAAATACGGTCCACCCGCCGCAACCACCTCACGCTGACCCTTTTCGATGAAATCCTGCGTCTGCACACAGTCGACACCGGCCCGCGCAAACAGCTTACCAAGGGGATCGCCCGGCGCCACAAATCGGATGGCTTTCACTCGGCAACTATTGAATGTATACTTGCCCAGGATATCCTCCAGCCAGAAAAACGCCGACAAAACCGATTCGGTGTAGGAGCCACTACCGGCAGATGACCGTTTGCGCACTTTGATATGGGAATTCGGTACTTGCGAACGGATCACAAGCAGGCCGCCTTTGTGCAGTAGTTCCCTAAGTGACTCGGACGCTCGTTTGATGCTGGTCAGGAAGCGACCGAATTCCCGTTCATTGTAGGAAATGTACTCAGATTCAGATAGACGTTGGCAATTGGACCGCAGACCGTGCGCGACAGCGAACTCCAGCGGGTCCAGAAACACAATACTATAATCGCTAAAGTCATGTCCGGCCAGCAGATCGCAATGATGGTTAGCTTGTTGGTCGGTTGGCCAGTTTATAAACAGTATCTTGCTCGGTGTGCCATCGGTGTTAGGGGTTTTCCCGGCGCCTTTCCTAGCCTGGGCGCAAGCCGTAGTTCCCATACGCTGTATCTCTGTCCCTTTCCGGTGGACCAGAGCTGTCCGTCCCAGGGGTCACGTTGACATTTAGTAGGCAAACAATCGACGCGTCCACGACAGCCATAACTGTCTACGCGGCTATCTCAATTCGATTGTGCTCTTCCTCTCATCATGACGCCGCTTTCTCACTCTTGTGGGTGGCAGTTTGCGCCACCCCGCTGAAGCAGGCTCTCCTTCTCTAATCGGCAACTCCGGCCGCAGATTAAACCGATTCGGCTGTTTTCCTGCTTATTCTGATCACCGCAGCCAGTCAGTGACGTTCCAAGTTGCGTTATCGGCGCCTCGACGCTCGTCTACAACTCGTTTTGTGTTTGACATTACCGGTCTTTGAGCTATTTTGAAGAAACGATGGGAGTCAATTCAGCGACATTGATGTCGTTGTACTAATCTTGACTACAGGCACGGTCAGACGTGCTTACTCTTTAGGTGAATGAGGAACCCCATGAAAAAACTATTCTTTTATGCAGGCTGTGCATTGGTAGTGGCTGCGGCTGCCTTCTGGCTGATGCCTGACCGTCCGACAGAGCCGGACAACGCCTTCTACACCGAGATCATCCCTTACATCTGGAAGAACAAAGGCAAGGTGCCGAAACTCAAACAGCGTCCCAATGATTGGTTCTACGCCCAGCGTTCGCGCCCCTACAACACTATCCCGCCGGGTAAGCAACTGGCGGCCGTAGAGGCGACTCAAGCGGCTCGCCTTAAGAACGCGGATCACGCCAAGGCTATAAGCTGGGTTGAGGCCGGTCCCACCAACGTCCCGGGACGCATGACGGATATCGGCGTGCACTCCAGCCAACCGAATACCATCTATGCCGGCGCCGCAGCGGGGGGTGTATTCAAGTCGTATGACGGCGGTAATAGCTGGACACCGATCTTCGACGATGTCGGCACACCATCGATTGGCGCTATTGCTGTTCACCCCGACGATGCCGGAACCATTTACGTCGGCACCGGTGAGGCCAACGCCGCCGCTGACACGTACGAGGGCACCGGCATCTATAAGTCGACTGATTCCGGGGTAACCTGGACCCACGTGGGGCTCGATTCAAGTTACCATATCGGTCGGATCGTGATCGATCCGCTGCGTCCGGAGACGCTATTCGTAGCCGTGGCCGGCAAGCATTTCGGCGCCACAAATCCGGACCGGGGACTGTATCGTTCGCAGAACGGCGGCTCGACATGGGAGCAGGTGCTATATGTTTCCGACTCGACCAGTTGTATCGATGTCGCCTATGATGCCCAATCGGGAATAGTGTTGGCGGCGATGTGGCAGAAAGTTCGCTACGTCGACATCTACAAAATCTACGGTGGCATCACCAGCGGCATCTACCGCTCCACCGATCACGGCGATAGTTGGACGCTTCTGACCAGCGCCAACGGCTTGCCCGATCCGATCGATAGTTGCGGCCGGATCGGATTGACCGTGGAGCCCACCACGGGCACCAGCTATGCCCTGTACAATAACCTGAACAACTACGATCTCCTGGGGATGTATCGTAGCGATGATTATGGCGCCAATTGGTACCGGGTCAATGACGGCGCGCTGCAAGGTACCTTCGGCGGTTTCGGCTGGTATTTCGGCCAGGTGCGAGTGTCCCCCGGCAACCCCAACATTGTGTTTTCGCTGGGCGTGCGACTTTACCGAAGCCTCAACGGAGGGACCAGTTGGAGCAATGTGACCGGCGCGACTCATGTCGACCATCACGCCATGTGGATCAACCCGTCGGATCCGAACATGATCTATGCCGGCTGTGATGGCGGAATGAATGTCAGCAGTGATGGCGGCTATTCATGGACGCCATTGGAAAACATGCCGAACACCCAGTTCTATGCCATCACTATCGACCCGCTGCAGCCCCAGCGTCTCTATGGCGGCACCCAGGACAACGGCACTAATCGCACATTGACCGGCAATCTGGATGACTGGGATCACATTTTCGGCGGCGATGGTTTCTACACGCTGGTTGACCCGCGCAGCTCGGATGTTATCTACTGTGAATATCAGTGGGGTCATATGTACAAGTCGACTGACGGCGGCTCTGGCTGGGACTGGGCCATGAACGGAATCGACTACAGCAGTGACCGTCACAACTGGAACACACCGATCGTGATGGATCCACGCAACCCGGACATTCTCTACTATGGATCGAATCGTCTGTGGAAAACCTCCGACGCGGCTCTGAACTGGGATGTTGTCAGCGGCGAGTTGACGGGTGGCCCGTACCCCGACAAACCCAACCACGGCACGATTACGACCATCGACGTCTCCCGGGCTAATCCCCAGGTGGTTTGGGTCGGCACCGACGACGCCCGCGTCCAGGTCACCACCAATGGCGGCGATAGTTGGACCGACGTCAGCGGGTCACTGCCGAATCGGTGGGTAACTCGGGTAGTCGCCGATCTGTTCGACCCCCTCGTGGCCTATGTGACTATCTCCGGCTATCAATGGTCGGAACCGATGCCGCATATTTTCCGCACCGATAATGGCGGTTCGAATTGGAGTGCGATTAGCGGCGATCTCCCCGATGTACCGGTCAACGACCTGATTGTCGGCCCGCATATCGCCAACCGGCTGTATGCCGGCACCGACGTCGGCGTCTGGGCAACCGATAACGGCGGTACCAACTGGTACCCGATCGATAACGGCGCACCGATCTCGACTGTGCACGACTTGGCGTTTCATATCCCGACACGCAAATTAGTGGCCGGGACGCATGGTCGCTCGATGTTCATGACCAACATCGATTGCCCCGGTGTCACGGACGGCGATGGTGACGGCATTATGGATGAATGCGACAACTGTCCCGGCGATTACAACCCGGATCAGGCTGACGCCGACGGCGACCTGGTCGGCGATGTCTGCGACGACTGCACCGACTCCGATGGTGACGGCTTCGGCAACCCCGGCGTGGCCGGCAACACCTGCCCCGACGACAACTGCCCCTACACCTGGAACCCCGGACAGGAGGATGCCGACGGCGATGGGATCGGCGATGCCTGCGACTACCGCGTGCCGATGTGGGATACAGTGAGCACTGGCTGTACGCAACTGATTGTCGGCACCAACGGCAACTTTGGTAAACAGGGACAATGGGGAGCAAACCTTGACTACGCCAACTTCGGCGACTGCGAGCCGTGGCAGGGAATCTACGTCTACGATGGTTCACCGGTGATATGTTACGACAATGGGCAGGAAATCGTAGCCAGTTGGGCGATCTTTGGAGACAATCGGTACCACCTGGTCGACGACCAAAGATTGCCGGTGCCGACTCAGAGTGGTCCGACCTACGAAGTCTATGAGAGCGGCACGTTTGTCACCCAGGACTCGACTTTGGCTCTTGAGAAAACCTGGTGGGCGCCGGTGGGTAATCCAACCTGCAACTTCGTGATCCAATTGCTGCGCGTCTACTCATACGACGGCCAGACGCACACCGGACTGGCCATCGGCGAGGCCATCGACTGGGATATCCCGTCCGATGACGGCGCCATCAATACCGGAGGCTACGAGTACGACGGTCTTAACCGCCTCATCTACCAGCGGGGCACCGAAGCGGACCAAGCCGGTTGCCAGTTGTGCACTGACCGCTACGGCGGACAGGCGTGGCTCGGTTTTCACTACAATGACACCTGCGCCTTCGACACGGCTGGACCGTACGGCGCCTACACCGCCGACAACACGGTGTACGTTTGGCCGAACAGTGGTTTCGTGGCGTCCGAGTTGTACACCAACATGCAGCAGGCCGGCTTCTCCGCCGATCCGACGCCGGTCGATCAGCACGCGGTGATGACATACTTCGCCAACCACACTCTGAACGCTCAGGACACCCTTCATGTATACACTGCTTTGATCACGATCATGGAGGGAGACACGGCCGATCTGCGCAGCAGCGCAGAGGCCGCGTACGCATGGTTCAATGCCGAAGTGAAGCCGGACTGCGGCTGCTGTATGCCGCCGATCCGAGGCAACGTCGACTATGACGGTGGCGATATCATTGACATCTCCGACCTGGTCTGTCTTGTTGACTACATGTTCAACAGTGGTCCGGCGCCGACATGCTGGGAAGAGGCCAACATTGACGGTAGTGGTCCTGTTAATCCGCCGTCCGATGGACCGTCCGACATCGACATCTCCGATCTAGTGCATTTGGTCGACTATATGTTCACAGGAGGACCACCTCCAACCGACTGCCCGTAGGAAGTGTGAACGATAATCAGAAAAGGGTTGTCCGCTACTGCGGGCGGCCCTTTTTCGTATCGTTGGCTGCGTGTGTGTCCAGAGACCGATCCAATCCAACTCGTCCGACGTGTAACTTTAGTTTGCCAGCCGACAGTAGGCCGCCTTACTTGCTGAACGAAACCGATTAACCGGCCGATTGTAGGACTGACGGGAAGACCCTATGTTATGCCATCAGTGATTCGACAACTCATCAGGAACGTTTTCACCTCGTGGATGGTGATGGTGATCGCGTTGGTGGTCACCTTCTTCTTCACACCTTACCTGATTTCAGAATTGGGCAAAACCCAGTACGGCATCTGGTCGCTGGTATTCTCACTGGTAGCGTACATGAGGCTGGCCGATGTCGGCATGAATCAGGCGGTTGCAAGGTTTTTCTCCAAGTACTTCGCCGTCTCCGACTGGAAACAACTCAACGAGGTCGTCAGTTCAGCAGCACGCATATACTTGATCGTTTCGCTGGTCATTGTTGTCGCCTCAGCCTCAATTGCCTACGGGCTTTTGCACTATTTCCAGATCGATGCGGAGATGCTTCGCGTTGCACAGATCACGCTGGTAGTTATCGGCGTCAACCAGGCTGTGACGTATATGATGATCCCATTCGCCGCACTACTGCCGTTTCATCGGACCGATATCGTCAACTATTTCGAGCTCGGCACCTTGCTGGTCCAGACCGCTATCATCGTACTCCTGCTGGAACTGGGCTATGGACTGGTGGCCATGTCGCTTCTGATCCTGGGACTTAATATCGTCACGCATCTGTGGCGCTATTCGATACGGGTGCGGCTGTTCCCCAAGGTGAAATTCAGCATGTCCGCGATTACCTCGGAAAAGACCAAAGAGTTGCTGAGCTACGGTTCTACTTCGCTCCTGATCGTGGCCGCCTGGATTGTGATTTTCCAAACAGATAATATCGTCATCGGGCGGTACCTCTCCATGGAGGCAGTCGCCATATATGCGGTACCGGCTATGATCATCACACAGTTGCGCAACTCGATCAATGCCATCGCTATACCCATCATCCCTACCATCAGCCATATCGAAGCGGAAAAAGACGACGCCAAAATCATGGATATCTACTTCAAGTCAACCCGGTATCTGTACTACTTGTCCGCCTTCATTTGCATCGGTGTGCTGATGTTCGGTGGACCGTTCATCTTGCTGTGGGTAAAGGAGGGGTTCACTGAATCGATCACCGTTCTCCACGTCCTGATCGTACCGGCGTCGATCTACCTGCCCCAGATGATCGCCAACTCAGTTCTGTTCGGCATTTCCAAACACAGGATACTGTTTTACATTCTGGCGGCTGAAGGCGTGGCTAACATTGCTTTGTCGCTGGCCCTGGTGCAGCGTTATGGCATCCTCGGGGTTGCTCTGGGCACGGCGATACCGCAGGCAATCATTTATTTGTTCATCTACCCAATTGTGTTTCATCGGGCCATGGCCTCGTCGGTCTCGGTATTCTACCGGACAGCCCTAAGGTCGGCGACCTGGGCCGTTGTTTTTACCTTGCCCGTCGCCTGCCTTACAACCAGACTGTTGACACCGGACACATGGCCGCGACTTATCGGCGGCTGCCTGTTAGTATCACTGGCTATGTTGACCGGGTTCAGTGTAGTGATTCTTCAGACTGATGACCGCGCCAGGATCATCGAATCTCTGAAGTCTCGACTCGGCCTGGGACGCTAATGGACGACGGAACAATCCTAACCCTGCATCGGGTCTAATAGTTGTGAGTGCGCCGGGAAGACAGTACGTCTCAGCCAGGTCTCTGTTTTTGACAGCCCTGGTATTCATGTCGATTGCCGGTGGCGTGGGGGTTATTTTCCCTCCCCATATTTACCCCATCGCCATCGTGCTTGGCTTGATCGCCGTCGGCCTGATGGTTTACAGTCCCATCTCGGCGTTGGTTCTGTACCTGGTATTTTTCCTCGCCTGGCCCCAGGAATGGGCGCCGTATTTCAACTACCTGCCACCCTTCACCGAACGCATCATCGGTTTTATGGTCATGGGCAGCCTGGCTGTTTCGTGGATCGTCAAGCAGCGTTCCAGTTTCTATCTCGGCCGCGCCGGATACGGTCTGGTGGCTTTTATCGTGGCTCTGACGTTGACTGTCTTCACCGCCTACTGGCTCACTGAGTTCAAGAATACTATGGTGGACATGTTGCGCTTCCTGACAGTCTTCGTGCTGATTGTCCAGATTTGCGACACGCCGAAAAAACTGAAAACCGTGGTGCTATTGTACTTCATCCTGACCGGTATCATGGCAACTTTGTCGGTAGTCAACTACTACAACGGGATATTTCAGTACACTATGGGCATCCAACGCGCCCTGGGGCACGGGCTCAGTTACGCCGACCCTAACTCGCACGCCGCCAACCTGGCCTACTGCCTTCCGCTCCTGTTGTACTACCTGAAAGAGACCAGGGGCAAATGGGACCGAATCATGATTCTTCTCATCGGGCTGATATGTGTGTGGAATATCGTCCTCACCGGCTCCCGAACCAGCATGATCGGTACCCTGTTCCTGGCCGGTGTGGTGGTAGTGCGTTCAAAGCGACGATTGGCGTACGGTTTTCTGGCCCTTATAATGTTAGTGGCCCTGATAATGGTAATGCCGGACCAGTACAAAGATCGCTTTATGACGGCCACTGAAGTCGTTACCGATGAGGGTCCGGACCAATCCGCCATGGGGCGCCTTGAGGGATTGCGCGACGGCTTCCTGCTGTTTCTGAAGCATCCCATCACCGGGGTCGGCGCCGGTTGTTATCAAGTGGCGCGAGGGGCGGAGTTCGGTGAATTCGTTTCCTCGCACTTCATGTTGGGAGAGCTGATTGCCGACGGCGGCATTATCGGAACCGGCACTTTTGTGTTCTTCGTCTATGCGATCTTCTGGTCTATTCGAGAATCCCGGCGTTACCTCAGAAACCGCAGAAAAAACCGTGACAATCGCTTTCTGCTTGGCTTGGTGGAGGGTATCATGGTCTCGCTGTGGGTTTTGTTCCTGCAAGGTTTGGGCACCCACAACCTGTATCGCTTTAACTGGTACTTCTTCGCCGCCCTGGTGGCAGTAGCCCATCGTCTGACGGTGATCGCTCGGTCGGCGGAAGAGGCTGAAGAGACAGACGAAACTGACCCATCGCCACCTGCACTGGCCGCCCCCGAGTCCTCCGGATCGTAGCGCCGGCGCCTTATGAGGTTGTTGAAAAAGTGCTTCATCATTCCTGGAACCTACCGGATTCGTCATGCCCGCGCAGGCGGGCATCCAGTAAGTCGTTGATTTAGATAGATTCTCCCCCTGCGGGACCTTCCAAAAACTATTGGGTGGCGGCCATTCCTTTGCTGTGGGCGGCAGACGTCCTCGTCTGCCCCTTGATTACCCTAGGTACGTCCTTCAAACGGGCAGACCGGGAGGTCTGCCGCGCACAATATCATGGGTTTTTGGAAAGCCCCATGCGCAAGAATGACTAGCAACACAAGGAAACTGCTTTTCTGTTTCTTGTTCTGGGTTTTTCAACAGTCTGCTGGGCTCATACTTACAAACTTGACAAGTTCAGCACACTACAAGACCTTGGCAGCAAATTGAGCAGGATCCTGATCGATAAGAAGCTGCCGTTTCTTCATAGTGGTCGGTGATCCTGTCAGGGTCCTGACACATTCGTCGGTGGTGCCGGAGTTGCAGGTCCGATGTCGTTTTGTAACCGAGCCGTGCTCAACTGACGACGGCGGGAAGGTTGGTAATGGGTTATGTCTAATCGCACGATTCTTGTCCTCAGTTTTGTTGCAGGTATGCTGGTGCTGGGAGTTCTCGTCCACCACTTCTACAGCTTCACAGTGGATGACGCTTATATCAGTTTTCGCTACGCCTCGAACCTGGCCGCCGGTGACGGTCTGGTTTTTAACGTCGGTGAAAGAGTCGAAGGATACACCAACTTCCTGTGGACTCTGCTTCTGGGATTCCTGATTCGTTTCGGCGGTGATCCTGAGGTGGTTTCGAAGGTCCTTGGCATACTGTTCGCCTTTGCCACCTTGCTGCTGGTATTGGACACCTCGCGCAAACTCCTGCCCGACCGACCCTGGTTCAGTTCGATCGCCGCGTTGCTGTTGGTGACCAGCCCCTCGTTTGCCATCTATGCTGTGTCCGGTCTTGAGACCGCGATGTTCGCCTGCTTGCTGGTCTTGGCCATCCGACTCTTCCTTCGCGAAGAGTCGTCGCCGAACTGTTTTCAGTGGTCATGGTTGGTGCTCTTTCTGTTGACACTTACACGGCCGGAGGGGTTGTTGTTTTTTGGGCTTTTTGCAGCCGCCAAGTTCCTCCCGGAGCGCAACGTGCGACGATTGGCGGTATGGGCGCTGCCGTATCTGGTTCTGCTGGTGGCTTATCTGGCGTGGAAATACGTCTACTTCGGCAATCTACTTCCGAACACGTTCTATGCCAAAACCGGACGCGGACTCTACCAGTTCATGGGGGGACTTTTCTATACGTACTCTTACTTCAAGAGTTTCGGGGGAATCATGACCCTCATCCTGGTTTTGCTTCCCCTGCTGGCGTGGCCATATCATTCAGCGACGCGAAAGAAAGCAGTGGGGCTCTTGTTGGTTTCGTTTGCAGCCTGGGTCGCATACAGCGTCTACAAGGGACATGACCCCCTCCCGTCATTTCGCTTTTTTGTGCTGGTGTTGCCGGTAACGCTGCTACTGATGACCCACGGTCTGGCGATACTGCACGAAGCCGTCGGCAAGCTGAACAGAGGTAACGGATGGAGTACCTGGGCGGCCACGGTGATGACGGCGTTGGTAGTCGGGTTGCTGGTGTTTCAGAACCTGGTCGTAACCTATCTTTCGACGGCCGGCAAACCGCAGATGCGAGAATATCAGATCCAGATCGCGGGCATGGATGCCAGACACGAGTTCATTCCGATGGGCCGGGCGCTCAAGAAGATCGCCCCGCCTGAGTCCCGGATAGCGGTGATTGACGCCGGTGCTATCCCCTACTACTCGGGACTGTATACAATAGATCGCTGGGGACTGATAGATCCACACATTGCCCGCCGCAAAGGAGCCGGCAAAGTCGGTGAGAAATTCGATGCACCATACGTGCTGTCCAAGAGACCGGAATTCATTCAGACCAAAATGTATCGGAGCGGTTACAAGAGACTAATGCAGCAATCGACCGTGCATCTCGACAACTTCGACTGGCCCGGGGACATGTACCTGTTCCTCGATTCCGGCTTCACCGCCGACTACCAGATGTGCGAAGAACCGGTTCTGGATGGTTTCTTCATAAGGAAGGATATCGTCCCATCGCCAACCGACGTCGACACGGTCCTCACTGAAGAACCGTAGCATCAGTTCAGTTTGGAGCGACCGATTCTGCGCGTTACGCTTTACCAGGCCGGCGCGATGACGATATTACGATACAAGGATGAAAGTTACGACCCTAACGAGTGAAATGAACTCAGCCTTGTGGCTGATCCTCAGATTCCCGGAGCCCGCATGGATCTGATAAGACCGTTGGCGCAACATATCTTTCTGCCGTTGTCACGATGGCATGAAGGCTTCAACAGTTCGGCTGTCGTGCGGGAACTGGAAGCGTCACAGTTTCTCTCACCCGAGGAGATTCGCGACAATCAGTTTCGCCGGATCAAACAGCTGATCTCCGACGCCTGCCGGCATGTCCCTTACTACCGCCGAATGTTTGACGAGCGCGGAATTGCACCGGAGGACATCTCATCGCTTCAAGAGTTTGAGAAGCTACCCATGTTGACCAAGTCCAATGTGCGAGATAATCAGCAGCAGTTGTTGTCGGAGAAGTATAACATCGGTGAGCTTGTCCCCAAAAAGACCGGCGGCTCGACCGGTGTGCCGCTGCATCTCTATTGGAGTCGAAATGCCACCGCCTTCAAACAGGCTGCTACCCAGCGTCACGACGGTTGGTCCGGTTACGCTCCGGGTGAGAAGCTGGCGCAACTATGGGGCGCCGATGCCGGTCACGATACGTTGCGCGCCCGGCTGTATAATTTCTTGGTCACGCGAAGAATGCTTCTGGACACGCTGGAGATGAACGAGGAGAACAGTCTGGCTTTCATCGCCGGGATCAAGCGCTACCGCCCGCGCTACCTGCTGGGACATGCGCATTCGCTGTATGTGCTGGCTCTTTTTCTGGAAAGTCACAACATTCGTGATCTGGGTATCCGTAGCATCATCAGCACCGCCGAGGTTCTAACCGACGGTGAACGCCGAAAGATGGAAGAGATTTTCCACGCAGGGGTATTCAATCGATACGGCTGCGAGGAACTCAGCATGGTGGCCTCCGAATGCGAGCAGCACGAAGGTCTCCATGTATGCGCTGAGGGACTGTATGTTGAGGTGGTCGATGGTGACGAAGACACGCCAGGCGAGTTGGTTATCACCGACCTGGTCAACGACGCCATGCCGTTTATCCGTTACAAGATCGAGGACACTGCGACTATCTACACAACCCCATGCGCCTGCGGGCGGGGTTTGCCGCGACTGAAGAAACTGTTCGGTCGCTCCTCCGATTTTCTCTACACTCCGGACGGGCGGATGCTGTCCGGGATTTCGATCATGGATCATTTCGCTATCGACATCCCCGGCGTCTGGCAGGTGCAGGTCATCCAAGATGCGTTGGACCATCTGCATTTCAAGATCGTACGAACGGCAGAGTTCGGAGAGTCGAGTCTTGCGAAGTTGGCCGAGACAGTACCAAGGTTTTTCGGCAGTGTAATGCGCTACGATGTCGAGTATGTTGAGTCGTTGCCGATGACGGCGCGTGGGAAGTACCAGTTTGCTATTTCGAAAATCGACAAACCGAATTGATGACCGATGAAAATCCTGATTCTTGACGAAGAGTTCCCCTGGCCCCTAAACACCGGCAAGAGAATTCGCTCTCTGAATCTTCTCAGACGACTGGCCTCAACACATCACCTGACTTATCTGGCTTACGGCATTCGTGATTCCGAAGGACATCAAGCGTTGAGCGATCTCGGGTTGCACCCGCTTGCCGTCAAACGGACTCCCTTGCCAAAAACAGGTCCCAAGCTGTATTTCAAGTTACTTGGAAACCTGCTCTCCTCTCAACCATACTCAGTCGCCAGCCATTTCACATCGGCTTTTCAGCGAGCCGTGACCAGCGAACTCGCGTCATCGTCGTACGATCTGGTGCTGTGCGAATGGACGCCGTATGCGCAGTTTGTCAGAGAACGTTCTGATATCCCCAGGATGGTTGTTGCGCACAACGTGGAACATCAGATATGGCAGCGGTACGTTGAGAATGAAACCCGACTGGCGGCGCGTTGGTATCTGGGTTTACAAGCGAGAAGAATGCGCGCTTTCGAAGAAGAAGTGTTCTCTTCGGTTGAGGGAGCCACCGCTGTTTCCGTTGCCGACGCCGCGACGATCAAATCGATGGCTCCCCATCTCGAGGTGGAGGTTGTAGACAACGGGGTCGACCTGGAGTTCTTCGCCAATGACTCTGAACCTGCCGACACCGCCGCCCCGACGTTGGTGTTTACCGGCTCCATGGATTGGCGGCCCAACCAGGACAGCGTGGAATACTTCGTGAACGATATCCTGCCGTTGGTGCAGGCCGAACGGCCCGATGTCCAGACTGTTTTTGTCGGACGCAACCCTCCCCCCAAGATCGCCGACCTTGGCAAACTCGATGGCGTTACTATCACCGGCACTGTCGACGATGTCCGTCCGTATATCCGCGAGGCGGCAGTCTATATAGTTCCGCTTCGTATCGGTGGCGGATCACGACTGAAGATACTCGAGGCGCTGGCTATGAAGAAGCCGGTGGTCAGTACCGGTGTCGGCGCCGAAGGTCTGGATATCACCGACGGCCGGGAACTGCTCCTGGCCGACACGCCGCAACAATTCGCCAGGCAGGTGAACCTGCTTCTGTCTGATCGAACAAAGGCTCGGAAGCTGGGCGAGGCCGGACGCAAGCTGGTGGAACAACGGTACGGCTGGGATGCGCTCGCGGCCAGACTGGAACAATTCATGACCAAATTGGTAGCGGCGAAATGACCATACTTCACCTGCGCGCATCCAATTTCTACGGTGGTCCCGAACGGCAACTATACCATCACGCTCGCGTGATGGCGTCGACAGACCATCGAGTCATCATAGGTTCCTACCGTGAGAACGGCAAACGACCGGAGTTACTCGATGTGGCCGAAGTCGGTAACGTTGATAATGTGTTGCTTGATGTGAAAAGCGCCTACGACCTCTCGGCCATCGGCAAAATGAGGAGCGTGTTGCGCGGGGAGAATGTCGACCTGCTCTGCACCCACGACTATCGCTCGCACCTTCTCGGACATCTCGCTTGTGCCTTTTCAAAGGTGAAGCATGTTTGTTTTATGCGCGGGTCTACTAAAGATGATCTGAAGGTCCGTTTGTATCAGTGGCTGGATCGATTGACGCTGGGATTCGCCGATCATATTGTGACTGTTTCTGAGCAGCAGCGCCGAGCGCTGAGGAGGTTCTCCGATGAGCGTGTCTCTGTTGCGCACAACGCGGTCAGCATCGACGAGTTGGACGAGATCGAACCGGTCGATCTCAAGTCGGCGTTTGACCTGCCGCCGGAGGCGCTGGTAGTTATGGCCGCCGGACGGTTCAGTCACGAAAAAGGACAGCGCTTCTTGATCGATGCAGCCGCCGAGTGTATTGAGCAGGATCGTCGACTTTGTTTCATTCTGTTCGGCGATGGCCCACAACTGGCCGAGTTGCGCCGTGCAGTAGAAAACGGCGCGTACAGCTCGCGGATCATCCTCCCCGGTTTCGACAAGAGAGTATTGGGTTTCTTGAAAACGGCCGACATCCTCGTGAACCCGTCGCTCTCGGAAGGTCTGCCCAATGTCGTCCTGGAAGCGATGGCGGTCGGCACGCCGGTAATCGCCACATCGGTCGGCGGCGTGCCGGAACTGATAGAAAACGAACGATCCGGATTGCTGGTGAATCCCGGTGATGCGGCGGTCTTGAGTCAACGGATCGTTCAACTTGCTGAAGACATACCCTTGCGGAGACAACTTGCCGCCAGCGGTCGTGAGGTGGTCAGGCGCCGTTTCTCGTTTGCGCAACAGGCAAAAACGCTGACGCGAATCTATGAAAAGGTCTCGACGTGATAAACATCGCCTTCGTCATCGATACTATCGAATCACCGTACGCTGGGACCGAGAAGCAACTGTTAGAAGTTCTTAGGCGGCTCGATCGCACTCGCTTCCGGCCCCATCTGGTTTGCCTCCGAAACAGTGACTGGTTGAAAACAGCCGACGTCGGCTGTGAAATAGCCGTTATGGAATTGGGATCGTTCCTCTCGTTCGAGTTTTTCAGATGCCGACGGCGGTTTGCTCGCTTTTGTCGAGAGCAAAGGATCGATATCGTCCAGACGTTCTTCCGCGATGGCAACCTCGCCGGCACCCTGTGGGCGCACAAGGCTCGGGTCGGCGTCATTATCGCCAGCCGTCGCAACATCGGCAGCGGTTACTGGCACAACCGTCGAGAGATAGCTATCCTCAGGTACTTGAAACGTTACACAACGCACTACATTACCAATTCTGATGCTGCCGCGGAGGAGACTTCCAGAGTGGAGGGAGTCGAGCCGAGTCGGATCACAGTCATCGGGAACGGCCTGGATATCGAAGCCTATCCCCTGCCCGATTCGAAGCTGGCGGCCGAGATCAAGCGAAGTTGGGGGTTTACCGATGATACACCCATAATCGGAGCCGTGGCCAATCTGCGACCAGTCAAGAATCTTCCGTTCCTGGTTCGCGCCGCCGCACGAATTGTGAGACAACGACCGGAGGTTGGGTTCGTGGCACTTGGTGAGGGTGACCAGCGTACGGAGCTACAGGAAATGATCGACGAGCATGATCTGACCGACAAGTTCGTGCTGCCGGGAAGGTCGGACAATGTCGCTCGCGACCTGGCCGGTTTCGACATCGCCGTCCTTTGTTCCAATCGCGAAAGCCTGTCGAACTCGTTGATGGAGTACATGGCTACCGGACGGGCGATCATCGCTTCTGACGTCGGCGGCAATCGTGAACTTATATCGAGCGATGATCTGGGCTTCATTTATCCGCCTGACGACGAAGTGGCATTCGACCGTTGCGTCCTGAGATTGCTTGATGACGATGGCTTGCGTGACCGGATAGGGCAGGCGGCCCGGGCTGAAGCGAGCCGTTGGTTTTCTTTCGACACTGCGATAGGACAATTGGAGACGCTGTACGAATCTTTGGTAACTGACCATCGAAGAGGACGAATGTCGTGAGCCTTCTGATGCGAACGAACCTTCAGCTTAAAGACTTCGCTCGGTTCAATCCGATCTGTCGTTGGCTGGCTGCGGGTGCGATCGAGTTTCGGGATGTCGTGTCACCTCCTCGCAATCCCGACGAGTGCGCCCGCTCGGTATCCAACCTGGCCAGGGCCGCCCGTATTTGCCCACTGGCGGCACGGCGGGATGTGCTTGAGCGTAAGATGCGCCTGCGAATCAGGCAACTGGACCCGTCGCACCTCAACTGGGATAGCATCTTTCCGCACAGTCGTCCGCGCGAAATCCGCAAGGGTGTCATTCTCAAGAAACCGGTTTCGGAGCGCGAGAAGGGTGTGCTGTTTATCGCCTTTGAGGACCACTGGCTGCGGTTGCTGCGCTATGTCGACCTGAAGAAACTCCAGCGACGGTACCACCTCGTGCTGGCGCCTACCTGGTCGCCGCCGCACGATCTTCCGCTCATATTGGCGGCCCGTATGTGGCCGGGTACACTCTTTCATATCATGAGCGCCGTGATTGATCGACCGGTTTTTGAGCGTCTGGCCGACAACCTGGTCAGCATCCCGTTGATCTCCTCCAACTGGGTCAATCCAGAAGTGTTCGAGGGGTCGGAGCCGGTGGCGAAACAGTTTGACATCGTCATGTTAGCCAATTTCGCAGTCTACAAACGGCACTGGCTGTTGTTCTCGGTCCTGCGCGATCTGCCGCCGGCGACCAAGGTCCTGCTGCTGGGTCGTGGTTGGGAGGGACGCACGGCCGAGACGATCATGGCCGAGGCGCGCGCTTTCGGCACCGCCGACAGGATAACGATGAAAGAGGGATTGTCGGACACCGACATGGTGCGAGCTATCAAGTCCGCCAAGGTGAGCCTGATTTTCTCAGGCAATGAAGGGGCCTGCGTGGCGGTAGTGGAGACTATGTTCGCCGATGTTCCGGTCGGACTGTTTGCCGATGCCATTATTGGATCGAAGGCATACATCAACGAGTACACCGGACGGCTTCTGACACGTCGAAACCTCGCCGCGCAACTGCAGGAGTTCATTGAGAACCATGAACAGTACCACCCGCGTCAATGGGTCATGGAGAACGGCGTCTCATTCGTCAACAGCACGAAGATTCTAAACGACGGCATCCGCGACGCTGTACTGAATATGGGTGAGGAATGGACGACCGACATCCTGCCGCACCAGTGGCGACCCAATCCGACCTACGTTTCAGAAGATATCTGCGCCAAAATGCGACCGTGCTATGATAAATTCGAGAGCGACTTCGGTCTGCCCTTGATTACCTCAGGTGTCAACGACCGCTGAGGTGATGATTCGGCCCCAACGGTGACTTCTGTTTCAGGTGCTGTTAGGCGACTCGCCTGACGGCACAGGGAATTGAGATTGCCGCGCTCGTCCGCCAACAGCGGACTCGCTCACAATGACAACCAAAGGGGCTTTGTCAACACTCCCTTCAGACCCGGCCACGAGTACCCGGGCGATCTGAAGATCACGCGGGCACAAGGGAACGAAGGTTGTCTCAACTGCTGAAGGCGGCCAGCAGTGGGGTGGATCACGTCTATTTCGACTCTGCGCCGCAGGAGGTTCCACCTGTTCAATCCGTGACGCTGTTCGGAATTTAGACAATTGACGAGGTGTTTGTGACGCATCCACTTAGACACGCACCGAGAATATAGGCGCCCTGACTCAACAATCAGCACCCAAAAACCGAATAGAAGCGCCTTTCCCTCCATGTTGTAACCCGGCCCGGTTCATACCCTTAGCAACAGTTTGCAGAGGGGGGTCCAGTGGGAACGGTTTTTGTTGTTTTTGAGCCGGAATTGTGAGTATAAAGTCAGGTAGAGTGACGATATATAGCACTTATAAAGCAATCGGGTCGACCTCTGAACTGGTCAAACCCAAAAGAGGAAAACTGATGAACAATTCGCACAATACGCCGATTGCCTACCGGGCATCAAGGCTTGCTCTGGCCGCAGTGATTGCCCTGGGCAGCTTAGGGATGGTATCCACCGGGCAGGGACAGGATCTGACGCCCAGTGTCAACTACTTCAACTTCGACTATGGCGCGGTGGCCACATCGGACGAACTCGACTCCATCATCGCCGGTCGCTATGAAGCGCTGGTGGCGGATATGTCGTACGGCTGGGGATATGTAGACAAGTACAACGACCTGATCCGCTTCGATCCCAACATGCAGTTCTACGTCTACCTCGACTTCGCCAATGTCAACACCGCCTCGTCCGGACTGCCGCCGGTGAACCAGGTGGTCGGTCCCCTGATGGTAGCCGACGGCCACGACACCACCCATATGTACTGGCATTCGCGGGACTACACACCGACCGGTTGGGGCGCCTATGATGGTCACGGGACCAGCGAGATGGGTTCGAGGCTGCGGACCTACGGTGGTACCAGACCATTGGTTAACAACACTGATGAAACCTTCCTCAAACATTTCGTTGACGCCTACGCCGGACAAATCAAGGACAAGCACGCCGCTACCCGCAATTTCGACCTCACCGGCCTGTGGTTCGACAACATGGGTATACCCCAGGACTGCGGAGTAAGCAGTGGCGCGTCTGGAAGGTACATGTACGAGAACACACTGGGAGGTTCGAGCGCACAGTTCGGTGGTGAGAACTGGTCGAGTTGGCACGCCGCCTATCGTGACACCGTGCTCCTGAAATACCTGTCGATTCTGGCCGATAGCTTGATTTCCCGAACCGGGCTGAAGCTGAACGTTAACTCGATCGGCTGGGGTCATGGCATGGGCGCCGAGTACTCCTATGGCTACCGTCCGGAGTATTTTGATCCCGTTATAAGCGGACCGGTCTCGCGCGAACATGAGTACGCCGGCACCCCGTATATGGGCTCCGTTTGCTTCTACCCCGGTCCCAACAACAGTGCTATCAGTATCGACAGCGCCAGCGCGGCCGCTCACTACTACCCCGGCACCATGTACAAGGGGATGGTGGCGTGCAGCGGCGCCGATGTGGAACACTGGTTCAATCCATCGCATGGCAGCGATCCCTACGGCTTTACCAAGTGGCACTATGACGGCCTGGCCCTCTACTACCTGTGGCGCAGCCGGACCACCTTTCTCAGCTTCGCCAACGATCCGGGCGACAACGGCTCGCTCAACTGGATCGACGGCGGCGGTTCCGGCGGACGGTGTGTTCACACCGGCCTGCCGGGGGACAGTTGCTACTGGCTGGATGCGCTGGGCGAACGGGTCGGTCGTGACGGCGCGGACCCGGCCTGGGATCAGGACACCGTGCGCTGGTATGCGGCATCGGTCACCTGCGACGACTGTATGATCACCCAGGGCGCCGGTAAGGACAACGCCGGACAAAACTGGGTAGTGTTTATGCGACGATGGAACGGTGATGACAGCTATCGTTACATGGTTTTGTCGCGTCCGATGAGTAACCGGCAGATCACTTTCGACGGTAGTGACGCACCGTCGTTCACATTGCTCGATGGACCCTGGCAGAAGATGGACCATGACGGTGACTGGGGTTCACCGATTTCGGCTGAATCGCTTCGCAACGGCGAAGGCGGCATCTACCGCTCGACGATCCTTGGCAGTTGCACTTCACCTCCCAATGCGCCGACTCTGGCCTCTCCCTCAGACGGCGCCGCCGCCGGAACCTACCAGCCGAGCCTGTGCGTATACAATTCACCGCCGGTGTCCGGATGTGACGAAACGGTGGTATACACTTTCGAAGTTTACTATGACCCGGATCTGACCCTGCCGGTGACGGCTCCGGTATCGGTGGTCGAACAAAACGTAACAACCTGCTGGACGTCGCTGACCCCGCTCGATGCGGGCAGGCTCTACTGGTGGCGCGTACGCAGCAACAACGGCGTATTCAATTCCACCTGGGCGGGTCCGTTCTCATTCTCCACCCCCAACACGCCGCCGCCGACCCCGACCGGCGTGGCTCCTGCCGAGGGAGACACAGTGGGTACGGCAGCACCGGTGATGACCGTGAACCAGGCACCTGATCCCGACGGCACCGAACTGCTCTGTGAGTTTCAGGTTTCCAAGTTCTCAGACTTCTCTACACTTACCGCCACCGGACTCGTCTTGCGCAACACCAGTCAGGTCAATTGGTCAGTGCCGGTTGTGCTGGAAGACGGCGTGGTCTACTATTGGCGCGCTCGGGCCAACGATTACATCTCGAACTCGGCCTGGTGCCAATCCCGCTCCTTTCTGATCAGTCTGGCCGGCAACAGTCCGCCCAGTGCACCGACGACGCAAAGTCCCGTTGACGGTGACACCATCACGCAGACTAACCCGACACTTACAGTTCAAAACGGGACTGATCCCGACGGCGATCCGCTGACATACAGTTTTGAAGTTTACGATGCTGGTATGACGGTTCTACTGGCCTCGACCAACGGCGTTTCGTCGGGCGCCCAGACCACCAGTTGGACGGTATCGATCAACCTTGCCACCGATCTGACCTACCTCTGGCGGGCACGATGTTTCGATGGTTCAGGCTACTCGACCTGGAGTACGGCGGCCACGTTCACTATCTCATCCGGACAAGGGGTAAACCATCCGCCGACCCTGCCGGTGCACATACTGCCGACCAACGGCGCGACGATCACCGGCGAGGATGTGTCACTGGTGATTCAGAACTCGATCGATGTCGACGGTGATTCGCTCTTCTACGATTTCTTCATCTACCTCTATCAGTCGATGGAGGGCTTGGTTGGGTCGGTGCGGAATCTTCCGGAGACACCCGGTCAGACCAGCACTGAGCTGCCGTTCACGCCGGTCAACGGTCAGTTCTACTGGTGGCGTGTGGGCGCCAACGACCGGGTCCACTGGACCGAGTTCACGGAACCTACCTCCTTTCGCTGGGTCAGCCTGGCCACCGACGCCGACGAATATATCGCCGGGGCCGACAGCCCCCCGCAGGGCGCGGTTGTGCATACCCGCACACCGATACTGCGAGCGCGTAATATCACAGACCCAGGCGTACACTACTACCATTTTGATGTTTCCACCGATTCGGTGTTTGTAAACCCGGTGACCTCATCCCTTCCGATCGTTGAGGGTGAACGTGGAGACACCGAATGGAAGGTCACCGAACCTTTAGAATCCGACCAGACATACTACTGGCGGGTGCGCGCCGACAACAATGCCTACTCGACCGTCTCCAGTTTCACTATTGACGCTATCATCTATACTTCACCCAACCCGGTCTCCTTTAACAGCGGCCAGGTAGTCACTTTTCATCTGCCCGCCGACCCTGTAGATTTGCTGATCCAGACCGTATCCGGGAAGACTGTGCTGATCGAAGAGAACATCTCTGGAGAATGGGTTTGGTATGGCCGGAACGCATCCGGCAGTGATGTCTCTGTGGGCGTCTACTCCTGGTTCGTGCGGGGGAGCGACTACAACGGCAAGATCGTTGTCAAACCATAACTCAGCAATACAGACCACGCCGATTCACGACCCTGTCAAGACGGTCGTTCGCCAATTGCGGACGACCGTTTTTTTGTACCCGTGAGAATTATGGAGAACTATGTGCTTGTGCGCGGCAGACCTCCTGAGGCTCAAGAGTGGTTGTTCCGGTGGTTCCTTCGACATCCGGAGGAGGTCGTGAGAACCGCCGGTTTCTTATGCTCTCTCCCCAATCGTTCAGAAAAGATCGCCGGGTCACAATCCCGACTGTGTCGAGATCAGGACCCGGCGAAACGAACTTGTGGGACAACTGAAGAACCCACCGGCCGCTTCGCTCTTTGCTCTTGGTGGGGTACCAGGGGGACGGCAAGTGGGTTCTGTCCATCCCTGTAACTTTGCACTTGTATTCGGTGTAGATGAAACAGATATTGCCACGATCGTATAAGGCGATAAGATATGTTTGGTGAAGACTTCATACAGCGAGCGATACTGGCCGCGCCGACTATCCTGTTTGCGCTGACCGTGCATGAGTTCTTTCATGCCTGGACGGCGCTCAGATTCGGCGACACGACGGCCCGCGACATGGGACGGCTGACCCTGAACCCGTTAGCTCATCTTGATCTGATGGGTACGGCGGTTTTCTTCCTTTCCCAATTTCGCTTTGGCTGGGCCAAACCGGTGCCGGTTAACCTGATGAATCTCCGCGGCAACGTACGAGTTGCCGACTTCTGGATCTCCGCCGCCGGACCGTTGTCGAACATGGGACTGGCCCTGATCTTCGGCATTATCCTCAGG
>JAUWMW010000111.1 GCA_030612965.1 bacterium | reverse complement strand
GCCAACGGGCTGAATCCGTACAACGCCTCAACTATCAGCAACATCGGGACTGTCCTTATGCGGATGAACGACCTTGAAAACGCGCTGGATGCTTTTCACGAATCGCTTCGCATCGATAGTTTGAACCAGAACGCCATGGTGGGCCTGGCCTCCAGCTACCTCAAATCCGGCCAACCCGACCGTTCCGTGGACTATGTGACCAAACTGCATGAACGCACAAAGATGACCTATCACTATTTCCAGCAGGCAACTGAGGCCTATTTGGAAGCAGGGTTTTATGACCAGGCTCGCGTGGCCTACCAATATGCGGTTGACAGAGGTCTCAGGGGTGAAGACATTGAGACGATGACCATCAGGTACCCACAGTTGGCGAATTGACCCAGCGCCTCATCCGGTTCAGGGACGATGTCGGAAGATTCCGGCAGTTGATCCGCCTAACCAAGACCAGTATGAGGAATTTGCCGAATGCGATTTCAGTTGGAATTAGTTGTGGACTTTTTCCACTGGAACCGATATACTTAATAGTTAGAATTGGTTTCCGGCACTGCTTTCGTCGAGGCTTTGTTCTTCCAAACAAAGGTCTGAATAAGCTGGAACTCGGGACCGATGCGCGATAGTGCGCTTGAATGCGCTATTCCTGCCTGACGTGGTTTGCGTTGCTGATTCGTCGAGGTGAGGATAAGCGAAGGTGGAGTGTAGAATGAGAATCTACATCGGAAACATGTCGTATGATACGACGGAAGAACAACTGCGCGAGGCCTTTCAAGGCTTCGGAGAAGTGGTGAGCGTGAACATTATTACCGACAGAGATACTGGAAGACCGAAAGGATTTGGCTTTGTCGAGATGGCTGACCAGGAAGCAGCGAGTGCTGCCATCGGTGGCTTGAACGGTCAGGAGATCAACGGACGCGCGTTGAATGTCAACGAAGCGCGACCGCGCCCTGACAAAAAGCCGGGTGGCGGTGGCCGTGGTGGCCGCTGGTAACAGACTTCTGCCCGGATCCTGGTAGGAAATACCGGGTCTGCAAGTTACGATTAGGGACAGCACCTTACGGTGTTGTCCCTGTCTTTTTTCCTTATGGCAACTCTCATTGGAAAGTCCTTCTCCCCCTTAAACAGACCAAGCTGTGACCCGATATTGGTGGTCCTCAAAGAGCACGACCGCCCGGACGAAACGGCGCTTATTTCTCTTCGTCGTCCAGCTTGCGAAGTTCACGCAGAATCCCCAGAGCGCTGTGGCCGCTAGCCAGATTGGCGATTTTTTCCAACCGCTCCTGATCTGCCTCAAACTTTTTCTGCAGTCTCGCCTCGTATGCCTTCTGGAGTTTCTCAAGAAGACTATCGAGTTCATACGGCTTCGGCAAGTAATCGAAGGCGCCGAGCCGCGTACATTCAACGGCCGAATCAAGCGACCCATGCCCGGTGAGAATAATAACCTCAAGAAACTTGTGCTCCTTCTTGAGAATCTCCAGCACCTGTTTGCCGTTGAGGCCGGGCATTTTCAGATCCAGCAACACCAGGTCAAACCTGTCCTTGCCGGCGATAGTCAATGCGTCCTGACCATTGGTCGCCTTGGTGACATCGAAATCTCGCAGTTCCAGGCGTCTGGCGATCGACTCGAGGAACTTCACTTCATCGTCAACGATGAGCAGCTTTATTTTGTCCGGCATACTGTCCTTCCTTTACTCGCCTAAAATCCAATCCATCGCCAATAACCAAGAAAAGTCCAGAACCACAGAACGGCAAATGATAAAACGACTATCACCGCTCCGTGTTTCAAGAAATCGCCGAGAGTCACCAGTTGCTCTCCGGTATGCGGATCCTTGGCCAGGGCATAGGCAATGGCGTTGTTTGGAGTACCGATAATCAGCATGTGTGCAAACGATGAGGAAAAAGCGGTGGCCAAACCAATCATCCAGGGGTGAGTTCCGGATATCGTAGCCATCGGGATCGTAATCGGGCCGATAGCCGATACCGTGGCTCCATCACTCATGAAATTGGTTGCTATCCCTGTGAACAAGCTGGTGGCAATGGCTAGTCCCTCACCGCTACGGAAGAACTCGGGCAATACAGAGGTGAAACTGTCGGCGAGAAAGAGCGCTGCTCCGGTGACAGCCAAACCTTTTCCCAGGGCGCAGGCACTGGCATACAAAGCGACAACATCCCAGGGAATTTGGGCAATATCGCGCCAGCGGAGAATCCGGAGAATGTTGAGAATAACCAGACAGAGTATTATCGGCCCCCCCATGCCGAATATGTCGCTGGTGGTGATCCACAGAACAATGAGACCGATCAGAACAAAGGCGGTGATATACTCCTTCCGATTCATAGGCCCAATCCGCTCAGATGCCTGGTGTACGAGCGATGAAACATTCAGCTTCTGTACTTTCAGCTTCTTACGAAACATGATAAAGAAGTAGCTTGCGATTACCAGCGCCATGACGGGCACAAACGGCAGACCATACTGAATCCACTCACCAAACGTGGGGGGTATCCCATAGTCCGTGAGAATCCCAAGCATTACGGCATTGCGACCGCCGGCGGCCGGCGAACCCGGCCCGCCGCAGTTGGCCACAAAACATAGCGAGAGAACGAACATGACAGCCAGGGATTTGTCCTGCTTGACACCGGCAGTACGAATGGAGGAGGCATAAACCATCATGAAAAGCGGCATAATGAAAGCGATGAGCGCGTGCTCAGAAATGAATGAACAGGCCACTCCAAACATGGGTAGAAAAAGGAACAAAAGCAATTTCAGGTTCTTCGCCGGACCTAACAACAGCAATCCGATTCGCCGGTCTAACCCGGTCTTGCATATAGCGGCAGACATGGCCAGAACACCGAAGATGAAAATGACAGCATCTTTGGAGTACCCCTTGGCGATGTCATCTGGTCTCAAGACGCCGAGGAAGTACATGAATACCCCCACCAGCAAGGCCGTGATGCCAATAGGTACGGCGCCGGTGGCCCAGAAAAGCGCCGCCACCACCAACGTGCCCAGCATGACCTTGGCTCGAAAGGCCGCATCGCTCGGTGTCAGGGGCTGTTTCACTTCATTACCCGACTCATCGATCACAGTGCTGAACAGGTTGTACTTGTGGCTATAGTAGTGAGCGATGTTCTCACCATCGTCCATCTTGCGATAGTCCGCGTAGCCCATGCAAGCATCAGTTAACTCGCCTGTTTTCGGAGCCGACATCAACTCCAGCATGCGGTCAGAAGGAGGTGTGAGAATGATTGCTGCAAACAAGAGGAGACCGAGCAGTATGACTCCAGGTCGCGAGTTGTGCGATCCTTTCAACCAACCCCTGAAGGAGCCCTTCTCTGTATGCGCTATCTCGTGGCGAGCCAATACGTGAACTTTGTCCCGCCGGGCGGCTTCAATGACTTCTACCAGTTTCTCGAACTCATACGGCTTTTGCAGGTAGGTGTAGGCATCGAGTCGGCCCGTTTCCATGACTGACTTCGTGGTCCCGTGCCCCGTCAACATGATTATCTGAAGCTCAGGACGATACCTTTTGAGTTCCGTAAGAACCTGCTCTCCAGACATACCCGGCATCTTGCGATCCAGAAGCACAATGTCGATATCGGAGTCAGTGCGCACGAGTTTGACAGCGTCCTCGCCGCTGTTCAGATCAACGGTATCAAAGCCATGCAATTCGAGACGCTTTGCTAAGGAAATACGAAACTTGTCCTCGTCGTCGATCAGCAATACCTTAGGCATAAGTCAACTCCGGTCCACCCATACTGGTTATTCTGAAAGGTCTTTCATCCACTCGGCGATTTCCTGACACAAGTCCGAAAGGCGCAGCAACCCAACTACCCTGGATTCCCGCGTAACGAGAACGGACAAACACTCCCATTGGATGACTTTCGCGATGGCTTCACCCAGTGACGTGTTCACATCGATGGTCTCGCTGATGGGATGCATCACCTCCTTGACCTTCAAGTTGGAGGCTCTCAGACACAAGTCCAACAAATCGTCATGGAAGAACTGAGAGTGATCCATCACCGACGACATCATCTGTTCGCTGACGCCGGCACTGGCGAGCTTGCTGGTGTCGTGGAGGAAATCACGGTGGGGTTGTAATGCTTTGAGAAAAGCCAGTTGGCCGAATTTACCGATGATCTTGTCATTTTCATCGGCGACAAGCACCCCTCGAAAAGGTTGTCGACGCCGATCTCGTCGTTTTTGGGCTTCTTCAATGGCCAGAACTGTTTCAAGCAGAGTGGCCTCCTGGGGTACGACCGCATACTTATCGCGGGGTACCATCAATTCCTCAACACTTTTCATTACCACGATGTCCTCCTATCGTATGGCTGGACAATCTTTCTCTTCATCCTCTGAACCCTGTCTGAGCTTCGGCACTCGGTCCCTTGTGGCGAACAGGTAACACCAGAGTGAAAGTACTTCCGTGTCCGGGACGACTCCGGACCTCTATCTCTCCGCCCAGGTCTCTGACAATCCCATAACTGACCGAGAGCCCGAGGCCGGTTCCTTTCCCGACCTCCTTGGTCGTGTAGAACGGCACAAAGATGTTTTCCAACTGTTCCATGCTCATTCCTTTGCCGGTATCGGATAGCTCTATCCTGACTTTGTCGCCGGTGCGCTTAGTGACAATGGAGATTCCTCCCGGCTTATCTTCCAGAGCGTCTATGGCATTATTGAGTATGTTCAAAAGCACCTGCTCCAGTTCATTGCCGTCGGTGACCAACTCGGGAACGTCGTCGCTGTATTCTCTTTTAACTTCGATATTGGACACTACCATTTCATGCCCCAGCAGCCCATCCACAACCTCGTCGATCAATTGATGAATATCTTGCTCCTTCAGGTCAATATCCGTCTTGTGGACAAAGCCCAGCAACTTGCGAGTGATATCGCGGCATCTGAACACAGACTCCTGGATGGAATCCAGATAATGGGCCAACTCCTCAGGTGTGACCGGATCTCCCAACTTTGGGTCCATAAGATCTTTCATCAACCCGGCTTCCTCATTGATGGAAGCGAGTGGGTTGTTGATCTCATGCGCTATGCCTGCGGCCAATTCACCCACTGAGGCCAGCTTAGCGGCATGCGTGAGTTGCAGGCGACTGATGTCGGAATCCCTTTGCAACTCAACGCGTTTTCGAGCCCGGTTGACTATGACGACAAAACCGATGATGACCATGGCGGCGGCAGCTCCGATTATCCTCGGTCGGAAACTGGAAAAGAAGCTCTGGCGCTGTCCGGGAGGTTTTCGAACCATTAGTGACCAGTCAACCGTTTGCAACCACGAGTAACCATAGGTGAACGACGCGCCGTTAACTGTGGCCTCGGTCGAACCCTGTCGTGGAGTCCGAGGCGGTATCAGGGAACTGGTGTCCAGCGGCTGGGCAATCACCCCGGCTACCAGTTGATAGGTTCCGTTCAGGTTGACGATGGACGCCGCCACATCGCTCGAACCTCCCAGCGAGTTCATGTAATGGTACATCTTCTGAGGATCGAGCGTAGCCCGTAACACCACCAGTCCCTCGTGCGTAACCCTGCTCACAGCTATGGTGAAATGCGGTCTCTGCCGGAATCCAAGATAGATGTCAGTGATGATGAAGCTGGCCCGTTGCTCCCTCAGTGTAGTGTACCATTCCTCCAGATGGTAATCCTGTTTTTCCAGAGATGGATAGGGTCCGGCGTAGGCCACCTGCACCCCCGAAGAATCGAAGAAACCAATATCGACAAACACGTCGCTGATGCGACGCAGTCCCTTCAGATCGTGGTCCAGATCGGCGGAAGTCGGCTTCACAGGGAAGCCTGGATCATCGATCAAGTTGGAGAGATTAACCTGCCTTTCCGACAGGAAAAGATCCAGCGTATTGGCCTGGCTCTCAGCCATCGCCTTCAAGTGAAGGCGCTCGCTCTCTGAGACCACGGCACTGTACTGAAGAAGGAAATACGCGGCGAGTATTATTACCGGACTCAGGTAGGTCAGCGACAAACGGATTATAGTTCGGCGCCGAAGAGAACGGTAATGTTCCGCACTCACCGGCCCTGGTTCATGAAACCCGTTTGCTTCTGTTGATATACGTTCAGCTATGGTATACACTCACTATCAGTCGTACCATCTCGGCAACGTTATCCGTTCTGGGAGTTTTGGAAGTTATCTGCGAATCTGTTCGACTACCTCAACCTTGAGAAACTATTCACAATGTACGCAGGTAGTTCTGGATGTCAACCAGTTTCGGAGGTGTCTATATGAACTTTGCTGCGGTGGCTGACAACCTGAAATACATGGCGACACAAGGTGTTTCCGGAAGGCCCGAACAGTCAAAGAAAGCCGTCGATCCTGGATTCACCTTGCAGTTATCGCTCAGGCGTCGTAATATGGGACCGACTTTTGAGGTATCCCATGGCCGAATGTTTTTTTGTGTCAGATTTGCATGGCAATCTTGAGCGGTTTCAGAAGCTCTTCGATTCCATTATGAGGACTCCGCCCAGAGCGCTCTTCATTGGCGGAGATATTCTTCCATTCGGTTTCGGCGCGACGACTCATCCGGCTATGGATCATGACAACTCTGTGATCGACTATCTGGCACGAGAATTCGGGAACCTCCGGAGGGCTCTGTCGAGCCGGTACCCGCGAGTCTTCATAATCCTTGGAAATGATGATCCTCGTTTATTCGAGGAGGACCTCCGCGCCGGGGCGGAAGGAGGACTGTGGGAATACGTCCATAACTCCAGAGCCGATTTGGGGGAGTTCTCTGTCTACGGGTACTCATTTATCCCCCCGTCACCATTTCTGCTGAAAGATTGGGAGCGCTATGATGTGTCTCGCTTTGTTGACCCCGGCTGCGTTTCTCCGGAGGAAGGGTACAGGTCAACGCCTGGAGGAGGGAAAAAGGAGCGGTACCGGACCATCGAACGGGACCTTCAAGAGCTTGCGCAGGACGATGACCTTGCCAGGGCGATATTGCTCTTTCATTCACCCCCGTACCAGACAAAGCTGGACCGGACAGCGCTCGACGGCAAGATGATTGATCACGTTCCGCTTGACCTGCATACCGGATCAATAGCGATTCAGAAGTTCATCGAGAAGCGCCAACCGCTGCTGACGCTACATGGCCATATTCACGAGTCAACTCGCCTGACAGGTTCCTGGCGGGACAAGATCGGACGGACTCACATGTTCAACGCTGCCCATGATGGCCCGGAACTGGCGCTGGTGAGGTTTGACCCGGACGATCTGGACAATGCCTGTCGGGAGTTGCTATAGCTTAGTTACCGGTGATCTCTTGTGGTGGCAACCTCTTCAGGGAGTGTTGATAAACCTCTTGTGCCGTTGTGTCAGGTCTTGATCCCGTGTCAACGGGATTGTGACCTGACACATAAGTAGCTTCGTAGGTTGGAACTGATCTTCCCCCAAAAAGGTGGACACTTTTTGAAGGTCGTGTTAAGTTGGCTTTGGAGGTGTTCATTATGTCTCGTCGTAATTTTGACCGGGATTTCAAGCTTTCGGCTGTGAAGATGGCCGAGAGTTC
>JAUWMW010000040.1 GCA_030612965.1 bacterium | reverse complement strand
TGGGATGGTCGATCGAATGGGCCGTTCGAGTCGGGCTTTTAGCTTTGGCAGGTCTCTTAGTCTACTTTCTGGTTCGTTGGCACGCCCGGACTTTTGCGTACGAGTGCCCGGAGTGTTGTCACAAATTCTCGATCTCCACTTTGACCGATCTGATCAGCCCCCACTATCCCGACAAGAAGAGACTGCGTTGCCCTGCCTGCCACAAGCGTTCATGGTGTCTCGAGATTCCCGGTTCGGCGGTCCCGGCCGAAGCAGAATCGATTCGTTAGAACAAGTAGTGGTCTTGCGGCTCTAACGCCAGGGCGATGGGTTGTCGCTCACATGCGAAACTCGAGGATATCCATATCGGTTAACTGAAAGTCACGCTGCACGCGCTGGCCATCGAACTTTCCCTGTCCCCATATCCTGGCGTACTTGAAACGGGTGGCGAAATCCTTGTGTAGATCGACGGCAGCTTGTTCGACTGTGCTGCCGACCGGCAGGATAACCGGATTGGTGAAGTCGGGATCCTTGCCCACCGGTTTGGTGAAGACGCGAATGATCGAGAGATTATCAAACACCGCTCTCCCAAAAGCATCAAGTGTCTCATCATCGATGATCGAGGTCACAACCATTGGGAATCCCTCAAACATATCAGCCAGAGCGCTGCGCTTCTCGCCGGACTCGTCATCGTATGCCTTGTGAGCACAGAGCAGGCACTTCTTGTAACAGTAACGCGGATCATCAGGCTCCTCGGTGACATCGGGCTTCAACACAATCCGTTTTTCATTGAGTTTCTGGAGGACAAACTCAAGATCGTCCAGAGTTGACTCGGTCGCCAGATCACACACCAGCACGACCAAATCGGCATTGCGAATAAGACCGGACAGATAGTTCTCATACGACTCCGGTGAAATCGGCGGCGTGTCGATCAGTTGAAACTGCACCGATTCAAACGTCATCATGCCGGCCTGAGGCTCCCTGGTCGAATAGGGGTAGTCGGCCACTAGCGGTTTGGCCGCCGTCAGCGCATCCACCAGCGACGACTTGCCGGCGTTGGGAGGACCGATGAGAATCACTTGGCCGGCACCCTCTTTGTCGATGTGGTCTTGCGCCGTCGTCTGACGGGTTCCGCCGGATTTGCCGGGTTGCTGGATCTGTTTTTTCAGTTTGGATATCTTGGCCTTCATCTCGGCCTGGAGCTTGTCGGTGCCCTTGTGCTTGGGCATCATGCGGAGAAGCTCCCCGGCGATACGAAGTTGCTCGCGAGGGTCTTTCTCAGCGCGGAACTCGCGCTCGAGTTCGTAGTATTGTGGTGGCAAGTTTGCCGGCATAGAATATAGATAATATGGTCGGAGCCGTTTTGCAAGAGGGGAATGGCGTCGTCGATGCACCTACCTATCGATGGGTGCCCGTCTCAAACTTGTTTGGGGCGGGATGGTCCTCTGTTTATGGCCAAACGAGTTTGACCATGCCACTCAAGCCGGTAACTCGGTACCCCACCCAGAGCCTCAGCGTTGGGTGGGTTTCTTCAATCCGTACAGAAGATCCCACCTGTCGCTTCGCTTTAGGTGGGGTACCATGTTGTTTCGCGCGCATTGTGATGGCCGAGTCTTCAGACTCGTAGGTTGGACCCCTGCCCCGAAGGGCGAGAAACACGGCTTAACCGTGTCGTCCTGAGCGTCCCCCCCAGCTCACCCTGAGCGGAGTCGAAGGGCGAGGTTCCGACAACATGTCAAGAACTCAGGGTTCCCGACACGGGACTCCGGTGAGTAATTTGAGAGTCGGAACCCGCAAGGGGGTTCCGACCTACGGGGCTGACCTACCGGGACGCCCCCCGCAACCGTTCCAACTGTTTCGTGTAGCTCTCGTTCTCCGGGTGTTGCTGGACTGCTTGTTCGGCGTGGCGCATAGCGTCGGCGATAAGACCGCGCGCCTCGCAAATGTTCGCCAGCAAACTGAGATGCCTGGCTTTGAAAGGACCATCAGACGCCCGCTCGCAAGCATGCTGCACGTATCGTTGAGCTTCCACAAGATTGATGCGGCGCTCATAACACCAGCTTCCGAATGGGTAGTAGGTGTTGAGATCGGTCGTCCAGTTTTCACCCAGCGCGGCCTTCTTGATCGCAAGCGCCCCCAGCGTGTCATGTTCGACGTATAGAGCGTAGTCCCCCTTCAGATCAGCGTTAAGCTTCAGCCCTTTGTCGTCGCGGCGGGCATCACTGGCGCTGATCCCAGCCTTGAGGCAGGGACCGATCCGGTCGGTGGCCTCTCGTCGCCGCGCCAGTTTGCTCAATATCTGCGCCATCTTGCTGATGTCTTTGGCGTTCTTCCGGGTGATCACCGCATCGGCCGCGGGCAGGGCTTCATCGAAGGGTATCTTATCATTCCAGGCAGCGTTGGCATAGTTCTCGAAAATCTGGTAGGAGTAGTCGACCGGGTGCTCGCTTGATTTCTGTGCCCGGCGGTAGTAGTCGGCGGCGGTGATAAATTCCGCTATGTCGCTGTGATACTTGGCCAGAAAGATAGCCTCTGTGTGGTTAGGTGACCGTTCGAAAGCGGCAATGCGCGAGTCGATCGTGGTTAGGTTCGACATCGCTTTTCTGAACGTGGACAAAAACCGCGCCGCGCCGGTGTAGCCAGTCCATCGGTTGATAACATTGCCGGTGCTGTCGGTCAGAATAAAGACCGGAAAGTAGGGGCCGACATGATAGCGCTCTGAGACTGCCTTGCCTTCGCCTTCTCCGGCATTGAGCGCAATGTAGATGACCGAGGTCAACGCCTGTTTGACTTGAATTTCCGAGGCCACTTCACGAGCGGCCAGATCGCAATACTCTCAGTCGTCGCGGAAGAATTCCAGCAGAATCGGTTTGCTCTGGGCGGTCGAGAGTGTCCTGGCTTGATCGTAACTCTGGGCATCCTGCGCCGCGGTGCTCGAAGGCAAAACATACAAGACGATGGCGGCGGCATATAACAGTAATCTCAAAATGCGACTCCGGTTGTTGTTTCGAACTGCGCGAATACAGTGGTCTAGCTACAACCATTATACTGATTCGGTGGCCGGTTGGTCAACCACACATGACGACTTTGGTGTTGACGATACGGTCGTTTATGCGGGTTCGATGATGATTGGCAGTGGCTTCCCCGTACGCAGCGCCTCCTTGGCCGCCTTGCGCACCTTGCCTTTGCCCAGGCTTTCTTTGCCGGTCATTTGTTCGATGTCGATGCGCACGATCCCGGTTTTGCGAACCGATGCTTCTGAGTATTCATATGACTTGTCAGTACCTTCGTGCTTTTGCATCAGGGCATCGAGAGCTCTTTTCTTTTCGACCGGGCTGTCAATGAGCGCTGCCCTGCCCAGGATCATCACACTCTGGTAAAGGTAGCTGGCGCTACATGCTTTCTTGCCGCTCAAAACGTGCCCGACAGGCTGATCGACAACGAAACAGACCCGGGGGTCACGCTTGATATCGTCGATTTTCTCGCCCGCAAACGCGGTGTGGAAATATATCCGCCCATCGATATGAACAAAGTTGACCGGCTTGATGCGAGGGTGGCCGTCGTGGCCGTTGGTAGCCATGCGGCCGACGAAGCATCGATCCAGCAAGTCCAGCATTCTGGCTTGATCGGCCATTTGCCTGTCGTCGCGGCGCATGAGCGGTTACCGTTGCCGCACGGCCCGCAGGGCATCGAATAACAAGCGCTTCGGTGATTTCTCGGAGTTGGCCCGGATAGCTGTAAAGCACTGGTCGCACGTGTTGTTTTTGGAGAACTTCTCGACCAACTCCTCCTGCGAATCATACTCATCGCGAAACATCCCGCACGGCGTCAGCCTTCCCCACGGGTTAACGATCAGAAACCGCGTCCCGGCCTTGCAGTTGGGCTGGCGTCCCCCTTTGAAGAACTCAATCATCTGTCTCAAGGTCCACTCAGAGGTCAGTATCGGGTAGCCGTCCTTCTGCATCGCGACCAGTTGATCGACCACCTTCGAAAGGTCGGCCAGATCTTCCGGACTCGTGACCAGGTAGAACTCTTTGCCGGTGCGCAGTGAGTTGTAAGTCGAAAAATTGACCGCCACGCCCCACTTTTTGGCCAATTCGGCTATCTTGGGTAGATCGCGAAAATTGTCGCTCTGAACCACACAGGCCAGGATCAGGTCGTTGTTGCCGTGCTTAGCCAATTTCGGTACCAGTTCGCTGATATGTTCGAAGTTCTTCTTGAGGTGACGAAAGGTGTTCTGGCGCTCATCGGGGTAATCCAGCGAAAGTGAGAACTGATCAACTCCGGCCTCTTTCAGCGCCAGGTAGCGCTTCTCATCAAGTATCTGCACGTTGGTGGTGATGATGAAAACCGGCACCGGGTCCTTCTCGCGCATGGCTCTAATGATCTCGACGAGGTCCTTGCGCAGGGTCGGCTCGCCGCCGGAGATTTGGGCCACGGCCGGTTTCAGTTTGGGAATCCACTTGGCAAACTCCTCAGGGGCCAGGCGCGGTTCTTCGACGTACGCTCCCAGATCACAGTGCTCACAGTTAGCGTTGCAGTTGTAGGTGATCTCAAACGAGACCGTGATCGGCTTGCCGCGAAGGATATTCAGCGCCGTCCGAGCGGCGATTCTGGCTTTGCGTCCTGCACTCAGTTGGGGCATCGACTCACCTTTCCATGTTCTATCGACGTGGCGTCATTCTGCCGAATGGTACAACGGCATCAAGCGCACGCAACAACTCCGGGACGCACTCGGTCGGTCCTCAGAGTTACCCAAGGGAGCCAAGATAATGCCTGCACCTGAGAAGGCAAAGAAAAACCCGCCCAAAAAAACGGGCGGGTTTGGCATTATGGGAGAGAGACTGCAATTTGAAAACGCTCACCGTTATCACGGTAAAGGGCATTTACAGCCACTTGTCACATTTTGCTCTCGCTGCCGTTCCGAAGAACGGGTCACGGCGTCGGCGCAGCGATCAAGAGACGACCTTCATGAGCTTGGTGTTAGAGGTTTTCAAATGACCTCTCTCTCCTCACTCTTTCTATATGTAATATCGAACCTAACAAACTTTTTCGCAATATATTTTTACGATTCTTGCCATGATCGTCCCGATGTGATATTTTGGCGCCCAACACAGGCAAGCCTGTTTCTCGCGCTTTGCGCACTCCGAAGCTCACCCGAGCGGAGTCGAAGGGTGAGCGGAGTCGAAGGATGAAGTCTTAGGCGTGAAGGCCGTCAGGCCGAGACGCCTGACGGCACGTAGAATGAAACCGCTCGTTGTCACCATCGGGAACAATAGATGATAGTATCTCTTGGTCTTGACATTGTTGAAATCGCACGGATCGAGAAAGATATCGAGCGGTTCGGAGAGCGATTCGTAAATCGCATTCTGGGTGAAAAAGAGCGATCACAATACCAAAAGCGAAACGACCGGACTCTGTTTCTGGCCGGGCGGTTTGCCGCCAAGGAAGCGGTGGTGAAAGCGCTGGGTAAATACCTGACTGAGCGTCCGCCCCTGCACCAGTTGGAAATCATCAATGATCAATCCGGACGACCTGAGTTGGTACTTCCGGATGATGTTGAGGCAAAGCTGCGCGGTGCGCGCTGTCTTCTCTCAATTACGCACGAACGAAACTACGCCGCTGCGGTGGCGATCTTTGAGGAACCGTAATGAATCAGGACGAACTGCTCAGACTGTTCAGAGACTCCGGAGCCCTTTTGGAGGGACATTTCAAACTATCCTCAGGGCGACATTCGGACGTCTACTACGAGAAATTCACCCTGCTGAAGCAGCCCGCCCTATGTACTCGTATCTGCGAGGAGATGGCCCGGCGGATCAAACCGAGTGCGCCGTCGGCAATCGTGGGCCCAACCACTGGTGGGATAATCATCGCCTACGACGTGGCTCGTTATCTTGGAATCGAAGCTCTCTACGCTGAGCCGGGGGAGAAGGGACGGATCTTCAAACGCGGATTCTCGCTGGAGAAAGGGCAGAAAATCGCAATCGTCGATGATGTCCTCACTACCGGCGGGTCGATTCGCGAAGTGATCGAGTTGGTCAATCAGTACGAGGTCGAAATCGTCGCTATCTGTGAGATGTTGGAGCGCTCCAACGGCACGGTGACGTTCGACTACCCGTTTACCGCCTTAGCCTCAGTGGCGGCCAACGACTGGTCGACCGATGAATGCCCGCTGTGCGCCAAAGGTGAGCCGCTCACCCAGCGCGGCAGCCGCAAGTTCCAGGCTTAGGCTGTTCCTCGCGCTTCGCGCGCCATAGCACTTCCGGTGAGGGGCGCCCCCAAACTGTGGGCGGGTGTGTTTTTCATTGTGGGCGACAGACGTCCCGAGGGCATCCCATAAGTTCGTTTCGCCGGGTCCTGAGATCCACGCAGTCGAGATTGTGACCCGGCGATCCTCTGTAAACCGTTGCTGCGCTTGCGCGCGATCAACCGGTGGTTCGCACGCCCTCCTTCGGAGGTCGCAGGAACCACCGGAACGGGGACTCTTGGGACAGCCGCTCCTCAAGACGCTCCCTGCTCGGTGCGGCGAATGATCTCGTTTTGCAGTTCGTCGGTAAGGTCTACGAAGTAGTCGCTGTAGCCTGCTACTCTCACGATCAGGTCGCGATACTTATGCGGTTCTTCCTGGGCGCGACGTAACGTGTCGGCATCAACGACGTTAAACTGGATGTGGTGGCCATTCATTTTGAAGTACGTTCGCACGAGGTGCGCCAGCTTCTCGATACCGTCTGAGTCACTGAATAGTTGCGGCGTGAACTTCTGGTTCAAGAGAGTACCGCCGGTGCGCAAATGGTCGATCTTTGCCGCCGAGTTCAAAACCGCTGTCGGACCGCACAGGTCCATTCCCTGCACCGGGGAGATACCTTCGGAAAGAGGTGTGCCGCCGGCGCGCCCGTCCGGCGTCGCCCCCACCACGTTGCCGAAGTAGATATGACAGGTGGTGGGCAGGAGATTGATGCGATGGTGTCCACCCCTGGTATTGGGACGGCCGTCGATCAATCGGAAGTAACTCTCGAACACGCGACAGGCCAGATCGTCGGCATAGTCGTCGTCATTGCCATATTTGGGTGTGTCCAGCAGGAGGCTTTGCTGCACTGACTCATGGTCGGCAAAGTCCTCGCGCAGCACGGTAACCAGTTGGGGCAAGGTCATCGTACCCTTGTCATAGACATGATACTTGACGGCGCTCAGACAATCGGTGATGCTGCCGAGGCCCACACCCTGAATGTACGAACTGTTGTAACGCGCGCCCCCGGCATTGTAGTCTTTGCCGTTGGCAATGCAGTCATCGATGAGGATCGACAGGAACGGCGCCGGGAGGTGTGCGGCCCAGAGTCGTTCGATAATTGCGTTCCCTTTGATTTTGATGTCGATGAAGTGCGCCAACTGCTTTTCAAAGGCGGCATAGAAATCATCGAAGCTCGCAAACCGTGCCGGATCGCCGGACTCGACACCGATTTGTTCACTTGTCCTCGGATCGACACCGCTGTTGAGAGTAATCTCGAGCACCTTGACGAGGTTGAAATACCCGGTGAGTATGTACGCCTCTTTGCCGAAAGCGCCGGCTTCGACACAGCCACTGGCGCCGCCGTTTCTCGCATCCTCGACTGATTTTCCCTGTCGTACAAGTTCGGCCACGATGGCTTCGGTGTTAAAAAGCGACGGTTGGCCGTATCCGGTCTTGATGATTTCCAATGCCCGTTTCAACAAGCGGTCTGGGTTCTTCTTACTGAACTGGACCATTGAACTCGGCTGCAAGAGACGCATCTCCTCGATAACGTCGAGAATCAGATAGGTGAGTTCGTTGGCGGCGTCCTCGCCGGTAGCGGTGATGCCGCCGAGGTTTATCAGGCAGAAGTCGGTGTAGGTGTTGCTCTCCTGGGCCGTGACGCCGACCTTCGGCGGCGCCGGCTGGTTGTTGAACTTGATCCAGAACGACTGGAGCAACTCCCGGGCACGCTCCTCAGTTAGTCGACCGCTCTCAATGTCCCGGCGGTAAAAAGGCAGCAGATGCTGATCGAGTCGGCCCGGGTTGAATGAATCCCAGGTGTTCAATTCCGTGATAACTCCCAGATGCACGAACCAGTAATACTGCAGCGCCTCCCAGAAAGTCTCGGGCGCTTGTGCCGGAACGCGACTACAAATCTGCGCCATCTGTTCGAGTTCGATGCGACGATTTTCATCGGAGGTTTCCTGAGCCAAGAGCACGAGTTTGTCGGCGTACCGCTGCGCGAAACCGAGCAGGGCGTCCACCGCTATCGCCATGGCCAACAGTTGATCCCGCTTGGCTGGACCCTCGGGGTCACCCTGGAAATCCAGTCCGCTGACGGCTGCGGCGAGATCTGCTTTGAAGTCCATGAATCCTTTGCGATATATCTTGTCATCAAGAACCGTGTGACCCGGCGCCCGTTGCTCCAAAAACTCCGTGAACACGCCCGCCCGATAGGCAACCTTCCACTCGTCATCGACCGCCTCAAAAATCCGATCACGGAGCGACCGGCCGGACCAGTATGGGATGATCACATCCTGCTGCGTCTGGTGGACCTCATCGCCGACCGCGAATGGAATCTTGGGACGGTCGTTTAGTATCGTGAAATCGTCGAGACTGTGGGTGCAGATTTCAGGGTAGGTCGGAGTGGCCTTGGGGGCTTCGCCGCGCTCGCCGACAATCAATTCCCCGTCGTTGATACACACATGCTTCTTCTGGAGCAGGTACTTGAAGGCCAGCGCCCGAGCCACCGGCGTCGAGACCCGCTCAGCCTGGCCACTGGTGTAGAATTCGGTCAGCAGCGATGCTCGTTCTATCGAGAGGGTCGGCACAGCGTTAAGGCTTGCCTGACGCAGTCGTCGGATACGTTCGTTCATTCGCGTTAACCTCCGATTTTCACTCTGAGTCCGTGTGCTTCCAACCGCCGCGACATGGCTGACACTTCTGCCTCGGTTTTGGGCTGTAGTCCAGCTAACTTTGCCGCCAGTTCGGGGTCGGTCACTTTGTGACGGAAGTAACGATGATACGGCAACAAACTGACCTCCTCTATCCCGGGTAGCGGCTTCACAAACTCAATGATGGCGTCGAGGTTGGAGTTGGTGTCGGTGATACCGGGAATTAGCGGCACGCGGATAATCACACGGGCGCCACGCGTGGTCAACATTTTCAGGTTGTCGAGAATGAGGCGATTGGAGACGCCCACCTCCTGCTCGTGCGCATGATCGTCCATTATCTTCAGATCATACAAGAACAGATCAACTAAATCAACGATTCGGCCGAGTTCCTCGGACGGAGCATAACCGGTCGTGTCCACGGCCGTATGGATTGAACGACCCCGGCATAACTGAAGCATTTTCATTAGAAAATCGAGTTGCATTAGCGGTTCGCCACCGGAGAAGGTCACACCACCGTCCGACTGATCGTAGTAGGGAATATCCCTGGCCACCTCCTCGATAACCTGCTCAGGAGCAACCAGACCGTCAGCCAGCGCGGTCCTGCTTCGCCGATGAGTACTGCCGTCGTTGCCGGTCGCGGTGTTATCCATAATGAGCGGCTGCCTGCTTTCAGGATTGTGACACCACCAGCAGTCCAGGGGACAGCCGCGCATGAACACGGTGGTCCGAATACCCGGTCCGTCATGGATGGCAAACCGCTTTAGATCGAATATGGAACCCTTGGTCATCACAGTAGCACTACCGGTCGTTGAATGAATCCACGCCAACCTTTCCAAACGGTGACAATATAACCGAAGATGCCGAAAAGCGACTGGAAAATGCAGGCCGTCGGCCTTTTCCTTTCTTGAGCGGTCGCACACGTGGGCATGCAGTTGAACTCGCACTCAGGATTAAACTTGAGTTGCTGCCTGAGTTCCTCTATGTTTGATTGCAATGAAAGCTAAACCGAAAATCATGTCCATCGTCGGCGCCCGGCCACAGTTCATTAAATTGGCGCCTCTGTCCAAGGCGTTTTCCGGGCGATTTCATCATGTGATCGTCCACACCGGGCAACACTATGATGACAACATGTCGCAGACGTTCTTTCGGCAACTACATCTCCCCCGCCCCAGCATAAACCTCAGTATCAGCGGCGGACGGCATGGCGCTATGACCGGGCGCATGCTCGCTGCGATTGAAAAAGTACTGCTGGCTGACCGACCTGATTTCGTGGTGGTCTACGGCGATACCAACAGCACGCTGGCCGGTGCACTGGCCGCGGCCAAGTTGTCGATTCCGGTGGGGCACGTGGAAGCGGGAATGCGCTCGTTTGTCGACGACATGCCCGAGGAGATCAATCGATGCCTGACCGATCACCTCGCCCGCCTTCACTTTTGTCCGACCGAGGTGTCGATGAAGAACCTTCGGGCCGAGGGGATTAAGAACGGCCTGATACACTCCGGCGACTTGATGTATGAGTTGTTGCACGATTCGAAGAGCATCATTCGGGCCAACAAAAAACCGCTGCGGCAGTTCGGACTGACCCCGGGGGAGTTCCTTCTCATCACCGCCCACCGCGCCGGCAACGTCGACAGCCCCGAGAATCTCAGGTGCCTGGTTGAACTGCTGGAGGCTTTGCCGATCCCGACTCTTTTCGCCGTTCACCCACGCACTCGCAAGCGGTTTGTACAGGCCAAATTACTGAAGCGTCTGCGGAATCGGAACAACCTGTTCCTCTGCGAACCGTTGAGCTATCTTGATACTCTGACTTGTGCCATGCAGGCACACGCGGTCCTGACCGATTCCGGCGGACTTCAAAAAGAGGCTCTGTTCCTGGGCACGCCGGTGTTGACCCTGCGCGATGAAACCGAATGGGTCGAGACACTGCGCCGTGGCAACCGCCTGGTCGGACTGGATGTCGGGCGCGTGCTGCGGGCGCTTCGCAGAAAAAGGGTGGTTCGTCCCATGCCCTATCTGATCAGACGCAAGCGGCCGTCGCGTCTCATTGCGGACGCCGTCAGGCGGTTCCTGGGCGGGAGGTAGTGGTGCCGCAACGGTTGCGCACGGCAATCTTATCGGTGGCTTGGGTCGTCTTCGTTTCCAAAATTCTCGGCTTTCTTCGCGGGATGGTCATCGCGGACAAGTTCGGCACCAGCGCCCAATACGATCTCTACCTCATCGCGGTAATGCTCCCCGCCCTGGCCTCGGGAGTGCTCGGGTACGCCTGCTACTATCAATTCGTACCGTATCTCACTCGAAAAGCGCAACTGGCCGGCTCTGAGCGGACCGACAGTTCTTGGCGCTCGATCTGGTCAGCCGTTAATCTCACCATGCTGATGGGGTTGGGTACTACTTTGGCGATAGTTTTGCTTGCTCCGTACGTGATGAAGATCTGGGGCGCCGACTATTCGCCGAGCGACTTTGACTTGATCGTGTTCTACAGTCGGGTCACGGCGGCGGCGGTGTTGCTATCGGTATCCGAGGCATTCATGCGTGCCCTGCTAAACGTCAAGAAATCATTCGCCTACCCTGCCGCCGGCTTGAGCCTGTTCAATATCATCTCGATTACTTGTGTGCTGCTGTTGCACCAGCGTTTTTCCGTGGGCGCGATAGCGGCCGGACTGATCGGCGGACTCCTGATTCAGAACCTGTACCTAACTGTGCGCCTGCTGCCGCTTAAGTCATTGAAACATTTCAAACCGACGGTGATCGACAAAGAATCGCCCTTGTTTCTGTCGGTTGCCGGGACGCTGATTCTCATTGAACTGATAAACCGATCCTATTTTCTGATCGACCGCTACTTTGCTCCCGGCTTTGGTGAAGGTGTCATCTCGGCGCTCAATTACGGTCAGGTGCTGGTGCAACTTCCCGAGTCCATAGTGGGGTTTGCTATCGGCGCTGTGCTCTTCCCGATTTTCTCCAAAGCGGGCGATGCCGACCAAACGGAATCGTTCGTTGCGGCTTATCGTAAGGGCATCACGGCGGCTATGTTATTCGCTGTGCCGTTAGGAGTGTTCTTCTACCTTAACGCCGAAAGCTTGGTCTACTTTGTTTTTCGTCGCGGCGCTTTCGATGACCAGTCGGTGGCCATGACGGCGGCGATCCTGAGGACGCTGGCGCCTTCGATCATCGCCCTGTTCATTGTCTCAACGTCGATTCGCGCCTGCTACGCCCGAGGCTGGGCCAAACCGGTGCTGGTTTTCGCCGGCCTTCTGTTGTTCACCAAGTTTGCTGCGACGGCGTTGATACCTCGCTGGATGGGTTATCCGGGTATTTCACTGGCCACTTCCGTTTCGCATGTCGGGTTTGGTCTCGGCCTTATGGGATATATTGTGATGAAGTGGTCACCGCAGGTCCGAAACAGTTTTGCCTTTACTCTGGTCAGATTGTTCTCGGCTGGGTGCGTGGTTTACGTGGTGGCTTATATTTTCCGGCGACTGACCTTGCCGGCCCCCGGAGAAATGACTCACGCGACGGCCGCCCTGATGCTGGCTGGATCGGCAGCGATCGTATTCGGATGCTACGCCGCGACCGTGTGGCTACTCGGATTCCGCCGCTACTTCACAGAGGTGGTCCAATCTTTTCGCTTCAAAGACAAGGAGAGGTAACCGGCCAATGCGTCTGATGGCCGGGCGCAGGAAGGCGCGGGTGATTCCGTTTGGAGTGGATCTCGAACGCTTCCGTTATGTCGAACGACCCTCGCGACCCAGCTTTCACACCGGGGCGGATGTGGACATCTGCCACCCACACCGTCAAGCCGTGTCTCTCGCGTTACGAGCGCCCAAACCCTCATCCTAAGCGCCTCCCCAACCTCATCCTGAGCGGAGTCGAAGGATAAATCCTCGCGGCATGCAAGCCATACTACTATTGAGACTGAATTATGCTTGACTTGGGCAACAGCCTCGGCAAGATTGACGGTATGGAACACGATTGGCACTATGATTTTCGCGACATTCTATGGGC
>JAUWMW010000153.1 GCA_030612965.1 bacterium | reverse complement strand
CAGGCGGGTACTATCCGACTTCTGAGAGACCCCACCGGCATCAAGACCGGCTACTACTGTTTGTCCAACGATGCTGTTTACATTTCAACGTGTGTGCATGAGGTGGCAAGCGCCGCCGGAGTGCGTGAGTTCAATGAGGATGCCGTATATCAAGTGCTGTATGTGCAGTACACTTTCGATGGGGATACCTACTACCAGTCGGTGCAGGAAGTCAGGATGGGTAACCGACTCCGCTTTGATTCTGATCTCAAGATGACCCTGGAGCATGACGGCGCAATTGTGTTGGCCGACAAAGATAATCCCCATAATTTCGACCGAAATCGGCAGTTGCTGAGAAAGAATATCGTCGACGCCCATCGAGAGTATGTGAGCGCCCGGAACGTTGTGCTCTTGTCTGGTGGTTTGGATTCGGCCGTGATGCTCGGTTCTTTGCACGAATTGGTACCGCACGGCTCTCTACGCGCCGTGGCTTTCCGAGTCAAGGATACTGAAGAAGATGAAACCGTGTATGCCCGGAGCATTGCCGACTATCTCGAAGTGCCGCTGGAGATAGTGACCGTCGATCCCGAGGATCCTCACCTTCTCGACGACTTCTTGCCGACCGTGCTCAGGATGAACAACCCTTACTACGGGGTTGCTGTATTAGGCAAGATTCCGAACCCGGATTTGTCCGAGACGTTCTACGCCGGTCAGGACACACGCCTGCACACACCTGACATCAATCCGATCGACAAGCTTGCTTTCAAGCTGTTTTTCGCCAGGCGACACCCCGGCCTGAATGTCCTCGTGCGTTCTCTGGGATGGGTAGCTCAACTGTTCGGTTTTCTTGGGTCGTCGGAAGTAAAGTCAAAGTGGCGTCGCGCAGTGCGAATGACCGGTGATGCCTTTGATACCGAGCACTACATTCTGAAGTATTTCTTTGGGTGTGACCGGCAGTCCCTGCGCTCGATGGGCATCCCCTTGCATCATTGGGACAGTCTCCGCAAGGATCTCCACATTGATCTCAGCTACATAACCAACCCCAGACAGCTGTACAATGAAATCGTCAAGATCAAGTACCGCGAACAATACACCGATCAAATCAGGTACATTCAGAGTCTGGCCCGCGTGTGCGGCACCTACATCGCCTTGCCGTTTCATAACGCCGCACTGGCTGAGTATTGTTCATCCATCCCATTTGATCAGGCGACACAGTTCGGGGTGGGACAAGAGAGGTATTCCAAACAGAAAACGATCATCAACAAACTCCTTCTTCGCAGGGCTTTCCGCGACAAGCTCAATGACAAAGTGTACTACCGGAAGAAAGCTGTGTCCAGTTCGCTGCATCTGCTATTCAACGGTGTTCTGGGTGGCTTTATCGGGGAGATCGTCCGTGACGACCTGAGTGCGTCCAACTCCTTCCTGAAAAAGTATCAGTTAGAACGGTTGGTGGCGAGATTTCTGCGGGGGAAGCGCTGGCAGGCGTCAGATGAGAAGTATCTCTATCGCGTCTACTACATGGCCATGCTCTGCATCTATAACAAGCATATACTCGAGCCTAACAGGTAAGTTGATGAAGCCAACTGGAGGGATACCTGAGGTTAGAATAAGCGCCGAGTGGGGGCAGGCTATGTTTGCGGTTGCCTATGTCCACTCGGTCGCACCTGTGGGGCAACGCAACGATGCTGAGTAGCGAGACACAGTCCAGACTCATCGGGCACCTCTCTCTGTCGGCCTCCTTGCCGGTTATCAGGTTTTCCTATGGGTTTGCGCTGGCCGCGATCCTGTCCAAGTATCTGTCGGTGGAAGCGTATGGCAGTTGGTCTCTGTTTATCAGTTTGGTCGGACTCGTTCTTACATTCTCATCGCTGAATTTGATGTATGCCGCCAACGTGTTGCTGACCGGCAAGAACCGCAGCAGTCAGAAGCGAGAGATCTTTTCGGTCGGTGTTACCAAGTTCACCATGACCATTCTGGTATTTGTCGGTTTCGCCCTCTATCTCTCCTATCGTGAGGTTCTGGACTCTTCGCTCATCTCTCTGCTGCTGGTGGCTCTGGTATTCCGAACCGCCAACGACTTCTTCTTCGGTCTCTGCCGTTCCCTGCTGCTCTTGCGTCGGCAGGTCCTGTTTTTTCTCATTGAATCGTGCCTGATCTTGTTGGCCATAGTCATAAGCTGTTTTGCTCTCGATGGCGGACTCTACGGAGCGTTATACGGGTTTATATTAGCAGAACTTCTCGTTGCATCGCTGGGTCTGTTTCTATTGAAGGACTACCTGACGTTTTCGACTTATGATTATGCCATCGTCAGGAAATACCTGGCTATCGGTCTGCCGTTGCTCCCTTTTGCCTTCTCTGATTTGATCGTAAACGCCCTTGTACCGTTGCTGATAAAACTGTACGACGGTCTTGAGGCGGTGGCCTTCTACAGCATCGCACAGAAGGTCGCTCTGGTGTCGACCATACCAACGGCAATCGTGAACAACGTATATGCGCAACACTTGAGAAAGAGCCGATTGTCCGATGAAGGACCTGGAGTGCGCAAAACCTTCTTTATGTTTTTTGCAATCTACCTGGCCATGGCTCTTCCCCTGCTACTGATATTGTATCTTCTCGGCGAAGACGTTATACGCCTCATCTCCACGGATGAATACGTGCGCTCGTATGGCCTGATGCTGCTGTTGGTGATCGTAAATATGATGGTGAGTGTCGGTTCCATGCTCACCACCGTGTTCGCTGTTTACGAACGAACCCGCATCGCCGGCTATATTTGGTTGGGTGTGCTGGCCGTTTTCCTTGGGATCAGTGGGTACTGTTATGACCGATGGGAGATGCCGGGGATAGCTTACGCGCTGATCTTATCGTTCGGCTTGGGACTTCTTCTGATCTCTCTGGCAGTGGTCCGACTACAGCGATCAGTTCGACGCGAAAGAGTGATCGAACGCTGACCCAGGTCATCGCCTGCGATAATGTCGTCCGGTTCATCACACCAGGAAAGTCACTCACTTCTCACCTTGATGAGTCGATCAGTTTGTTACTGATATCGCCGTGGCAGCGGAACAGTCAGCCCTGAGCACTGGAACAATCTTTCCATGGATCGCGGCGGCCTTCAAGCGCTCATTCTTGCGGCCTCGTAATGTCTTGTGGGGTAGCGCGATACGGGCGCAAGAAATGACGCCGCCACGGGCTCTTCGGCACCGGATTTGATAGTACCAAGAGTGGATAAATGAACCCAAATCGCCGTCAAGGATGACAGCAATGAACCGAACGCCGGACACCAACTCGCACGATACTACCTCCACATCGGACAGCGCGCGACCGTCACGATCATTTCAATCCGACATCGAGATCAATCCGGTTGAGTTCATCCGGCTGCTCAAGAAAAACAGTCGACTGATCACGGCCATCGTGATCGGTGTGATGGTGCTCGCGGCTGGGGTGATGGTCCTCACGCCCAACCGGTATCGTTCTCATGCTTCAATCCTGCCCTCGGGATCACGCGACAGACTGTCCGGCCTCATGGACATCGCCGGTCAATTCGGCGTCGGCGGTTCGGCGTCCGCCGATGAGAACTCGTCGGCCCTCTATCCCAGCATCCTCCGGTCGGATCTTGTGCGTGATGGAATTCTCAAGAAGCGATATGAGATTACGTCCGGAGGCGACCATCGTGCAATTGAATTGCCGGAGTACTTCGCTACCGACGATCCAACCGAGTTGCGCTCAGCGCTGTCGAAGATTACGTCGGTCAGTGAGGATAAGAAACTCGGCATCATCAGACTTGCCGTTGAGACGACCGATCCACAGTTGTCGCAAGCTATTCTTTCGGAGTACTTGACGCAACTCGAGACCTATTTGAGGGTCAAGCGACACTCTCAGGCCCGCGAAAACGAAACCTATCTCGCCGACCAGCGTGTGCTGAGATCGATCGAACTGACGCAGGCCGAAGACAGCTTGCAGCAGTTCTTGAAAGTCAACCGCAACTGGAATACTTCCAGTGATCCACAACTTCAGACCGAACTGGCGCGGCTGAGACGCGAGGCAGAACTACAGGCCAAGACATACTTGCTACTATCTCAACAACTCGAACTGGCGCGACTTGAGGTGCAGAAGGATATACCGATTGTTCGTGTGCTGGACGAACCTTCACTGCCGACCAAGAAATCGGGGCCGAGACGCACCTTTACCACTCTGTTGGCCGGCTGCTTGGCCTTCCTGTTGGTTATATCCTGGTTGTTTGTCCGCAACCTGTGGCGGCAGGGAATGGCCGGCGTGGATGATAACTCTGACGCCGGAGGAGACACTGACGACAGCTCGCTGCACTACCGTCAATCCCGACTCCTCAATCTTCTGCGGCGACCTGACAGATCTCCAAGCTCAAGAACTGACAGTAAGCAGCCGACAGAACATAGATAAGGGCATCGATTTCAAGAGTGGGGAAGTCCGCGGATCCTTTGAATGAGTTGGCGACTAAACCGGACGTAACAATTATGGGCACTCTGGTAACCACCGAATCTCTCCCGTCCAAAATTGCGCGGCACTCGCGGTGCTCACGGCTGGATTCGTATCGAAATGACGGGGGACTTTCAGTCAATCGCGACGCGGCCCTGGTGGTGCCTGCCTTGAATGCCGGCGACGGCTTTGTTGACTGGCTGGCTGCTCTCAAAACGCAGACTGTGCAACCCCGGCGGCTCCTGTTGATCGATTCATCGTCAACTGATCGCACGACGGAACTGGCCGAGGAATCGGGGTTCGAACTAATTCAGATCAATCGCGACGAATTCAACCATGGCCGTACTCGTCAAATGGCCGTCCAACAGTTGGATGATTGTGAGTTGATTATCTTCATGACCCAGGACGCCATCCTGAATTCACCGACTTCGCTGGAGACCCTGTTGAAAGCGATGGAGGATCCGCGGGTAGGGGCTGCTTATGGTCGTCAACTGCCGCGGCCCGAAAGCTCACCTATCGAGGCGCATGCAAGGTTGTTCAATTATCCAACAACGCCACACTTGCGCGACCGCGGTGACATCAACCGCTACGGAATCAAGACCAGTTTCATATCCAACTCCTTCGCTGTTTGGCGTCGCTCGGCGCTGCTGGAGATCGGTGGTTTCCCAAGTCACCTGATTCAGAACGAAGATGCCTGGGCGGCCTCGAAGTTGATCCAGTCCGGGTGGAAGATAGCCTACTGCGCTGTCGCTACCGTCTACCACTCGCACCGCTACGGCCCTCTCCAGGAGTTTCAGCGCTATTTCGACATCGGTGTCTTTCACGCCAGTGAGAAGTGGATTCGTGATTCTTTCGGCCATGCCGGTGGCGAAGGGCTCCGATTTGTCCGATCAGAATTAATGCACTTGTTACGGACCAATCCGGCGCTGATTCCCTCGGCGTTGCTGCGCACCGGACTCAAGTTGGTCGGGTACAAGCTGGGCAATATGCAGCACAAACTACCGGCGAGGCTGCGGCCCCGACTGAGCATGAACAGACAATACTGGAGATAGAGGAAGAGCATGAACTGTTGCGTGATATTCGGCGGCGCCGGCTATGTCGGCACTCACCTGGCCAGACACTTTCTAAACAGCGGGAAATTCACCCACGTACACATTGCCGATATCCAGCGGTCCCCACTGGAGGGAACGCCCGGAATAACCACTTCCGTCACCGATGTCCGATGTCCGATAGAAATCGCGCTGGTACCCACTTCTCCGGATTGGATATTCAACTTGGCCGCGGTACACCGCGAGCCCGGACACGCTCCCTATGAATACTACGAAACCAATCTTCCGGGGGCGGCCAACGTCTGTAACTACGCTGAGGTGATCGGTTGTGACAACATATATTTCACCAGCAGCATCTCCGTCTATGGTCCTACCGTCGGCGCCACCGATGAAAGCGCACCGATTCGACCGATTACGCCATACGGAGGTTCCAAGTATCCCGCCGAGGTCATTCACCAGCAATGGCATCGAGCCGGAAGCGGCCGCAGGCTGTTGATATCGAGACCCGGTGTTCTTTACGGGCCGGACGATCCCGGCAATATCATGCGTATGATCCAGGCCATCAGGAAAGGTTATTTCGCCTTTCCCGGTAAGCCGTCAATTTACAAATCGTACGGCTACATTTATGGTTTCCTGGCCGGCATCGACTTCCTGATAGACAGCGGGGAAGACCACGTTGTTTACAATTACGCCGAGTC
>JAUWMW010000116.1 GCA_030612965.1 bacterium | reverse complement strand
TGGACTCGACGAAGTCGAGGGTGTGACCCGACGATCACTCATAAGCCATTGCTGCACACTAGGACTATCAACCGGCAGGTCACATCCCGCTTCCGGCGGGACAAGACCTGCCGGAACACGCACTTTTGGGACAGCCTCTCCTCGTCTGCCCCTGTATCCTCGTGGTGCACGATGACGTACACCACGCACGAAACAAGCTGTGAGGCGCCCGCTTCTCTTGCGTCGGGAGAGTTGATAGGCTTCTATTGCAACGGCCGGTGCATATTAATGTAAGCCGTCTTGAAAATAGCCGCCGCTTTCTCGACGTACTCCTGGGCAAGTTCCGGTTCGGCTTGGACCAAATCGACACTCAGGTCATCAAGCCGATAGCACGAACCAGGTTCGCCACGGAGCCTATAAATGGCATAATAGTCACCTTCAATGTAGCCGACCTTGTACCATTCTGAGAACTGGGCGAAATCAACCGCTGTCGAGTTGCTGTCCAGGAGATCATGACCGAAACTGTAATTGTCGTAGTCAAGTCGCACCAGACCCATGACGGTTGCAGGAATATCGAGTTGGCTTCCCAGCCGATCGGCTCGCGCTCCGCGCGGCAGACGTCCGTCCGTATCCAAAATCAAGAGCGGCACCTGCAGGAAGGTCAGATCAAGATCGAGTTTGGGTGCGAACGGTGTGCCGTTGTCGGCGGTGATGAGAATGACCGTATTGGCAAGACTACTGTCTTTTTGGATCTCTCGCACGAATCTCCCCAGCGCCCAGTCGGAATACTTGAAGGCGTTTAGCTCGTCTTCTTTGTCGACCCCGGCTGGAACGCGCTCAAAAGGCACGTCCGGTACTTGCCAGGGGCCGTGATTAGACGTGGTTAGCATTATGGCGAAGAAACGCTCGTGGCTGCTTTCGCGCAACACCTCGACAGCACGGTCGAACAAGATATGATCCGGCACGCCCCAGGTACCTATCCATTCGTCCGGGTCGAAATCGAGCGACGAATACATCCGATTGACACCGTTGGACATGGCGAAGCCCTGCATATTGTCGAAGTGTGGATCGTGGGTCATGAAGAAGAGCGTGTTGTAGGCATGGTCCTTAAGTACTGCCGCCAGCGAACGAAAGTGTGTTTGTCCGGGCACCTGTTTCATGATCAGTTCGGTGAACTGGTGCGGGTAGCCGGTCAGACTGGAAAACACCCCGGTGTAAGTATGCATACCGGCTGAGTAGAAATCGGTGAACAGTATGCCTTCCGCCGCCAGAGAATCAAAACATGGCGACAGATCATAGGGGAAGCGATTGTCCAGCGCACCCAACTTGGTGTTGCCGAACGATTCCATTATGATCACGATGACGTTGGGCGGGTCTTCGTTGGATGAATCAAAGCGCACCTCACGACGGATTCTCTCATCGGTACGATTGACCAGGCTGTCCGGCATACCCAAAAGCCGTCGCACTGTTTGTTCGCAGTTGTTACAGTCGACCGTCGCCATCATTTTCTCCAACTGCTCTTTGTCGCGCGCATCGTAGATAGCGTCACGCCAAAAAGTAAAGGCTGGGTTGAGGGCCAACTGGTTGGCAAAGTCGTATGAGCTGAAGTAAGCCACGCCGGTGCGGATTGGTGACTTGTCGGCCAGACGACCCCGTGCGCCGACAAAAAGGATCACTCCTATCAGCGGTAAGTAGAGCAGATTAAGCCAAATGGGAGACGCCTTACGCTTGATCAGCAGCAGGTGTTGCCAACGGCGCATGATCCAGATAAACAGGCCCACCACCACTACCAGTAAGAGCAGGTACCGCACCACCGGGTACATGTCCCACACCATCGACAACATCATGTCGGGTGTGTCCTGCCAGGTAAGCGCCATGCCGTTGAGCCGGGCGTTGAAGAAGGAAAAGAACTCCAGGTCAATCATGTGCATGAAGAAAATCACGGCCGTCAGGGGAATGAGCAGTCCCAGGTTGATTATTCGCATGAATCGGCGGCGTGAGATATCCAGGCCGGGAATGATAGACAGAACATAGAGGAACACCGCAATATAGCAGGCGATTACCAGATCGAAGCGCATACCGATCAGGAATGACTTCAGGAGAACCAGGCTCGGTATATCTGCGGCGCGGTTCCATTGATGAATCAGGAGGGTCAGCCGCCATAGTTCAAAGAACAACACCAGAGTTCCCACCGTTGCCAATGCATACAATGCCGGTCCCGAAAGGTACTTGCTGAGACCGGTGACTGACTTGCTTCCTGAGTTCATGACGGCCAAACATGCAGCGCGCGAAGCGGATTGTCAAGCCGCCTCGGAGATTGAACAGGAAACTAAGCCGAGCGGATGGCCCACACGTTCGGACATGTTGTAAGAGGTCTTATTCGCGGGTGGTGTCGAAAGGTCCCCTGACAGCAGTCACGTGTGAAGACGGGCGTCGGGCGGGGTCACCCGACACCACCAGAAATTTGTTCCCGTTTCACACCTGTGGGCGGCAGACCTCCCGGTCTGCCCCAGAAGTCCCCGTTCCGGTGGTTCCTTCGACATCCGGAGGAGGTCGTGAGAACCGCCTGTTTCTTAAGCTTACTCTCCGCAACCGCTTGGAGGAGATCGCAGGGTCACAACCCCGCCTTTGGCGGTGTCAGGACCCTGCGAAACAAACTTGCGGGACAGCCTCAGGACATCTGCCGCCCACACACATGGTAACTTCTTCAACAAGCCCTTTAGTATGTGGGACACTGAGGCGGCAGCGGACCGCTGTCAAACATGTAATCGACCAGGTAGACCAGGTCGGCAATGTCGACCGTCTGCTGGAGGTCACCCACGAGGTCACCATCGACATTGGCCTCATACCAGCAATCCGGCTCCGCACCGGCGGTGAACATATAGTCCACCAGGTACACCAGATCGGCGATATCTATTACGTCGAAAAGATCGCTGTCGATATTTGCACGTACGCCGCGACAACAACTCGAATAAGCAGCAAGGCCGGACACCGAAGCTACCTCGTACTCGGCAATCAAGCCGGAGAATGTCGGCAGGCGATCACCTGATCCGCTGGTGTAGCCGTCGAGAGCGATTGTTGCTTGCGCTCCGAAGGACGGCGTCCCCGCAACATGGAAGTATAGTCTTACGATATCGCCGGAGCCCGGCTCAAGATCGGGATGAGTGTGATTCTCCGATGTTTTGAGCCGTAGCGTAAGCTTCTTGCTGCTTGGGATAAACTGAATGAGCCCCTGCTCCTCGAACGTCTCGGTGCGACATCCGACCGTACTGAAGGAGTCGTACATCAGTTCAAGAGTACCTGTGTAGACGACAGGGATCCTGATCTCCTGTACCGGCGTGGCGTTAACCCCGCGTACCACTATTATCACGACGGAATCAGGATCGATACAAACGCTGTCGCCGACCAGGGTGTCGGCCAGGGCGGCAACACAGTTGTACCGAGTGCGAATGAGTGTATCACCACCGGTGGTGGCGACTTCAAGAGAAACATCGTAGCAGCCTGGTTCCTCATAGATATGTACCGGCGACTGGACGAAGGCGGAACCACCGTCCCCAAACGCCCAACTCCAACTCTCAATGTCCATCGTAGAATAACCGGTAAAACCGACCTCGAACGGCACCCAACCGACACTGGTATCGGCCACAAACGATGCGCCGCCGGCGTAGTCGACCAGAGCGGCTCCGTAGCCGACATATGAACATCCATAGGGGATACGCATGTATCCACCCTCGCCCCAACCGGGGCCCCAGGAATTGCGCAGGAACCAGACGCCGCCGGAGCCCTGAGTGTCATCCCATCCCACCAACACCACAGCGTGGTTGATGTCACCGTTGGCACAACCGCCGAATATCCCGCCGCCATACGCTTGGAAGGAACTGTTTACCGATACACAGATCGAGATGGGACCGTAGTCCATGATAGCCTGCTTCATTGCCCCGACACTCGGAGTACCCCACTGCGGACCGATGAAAGCCCATGATTCGATAGTGTAAGGATGATTGTAAGGACAACCGCAGGGCAGGTCAGCCGCAAAATAAGGGAAGTCGGCCTCAAGAACAGCGCCCACCCCACCGCAGGCGTCGGCCTTCCACTCATGATAGTCATGCGCCAGCCAGCCGCCATCACAGCCCCAGCCATTGCGGTTGCAACTCACCAGGTACTGCTCCGAAAGGTCTTCAGAGACACCGTCGCGAATCTTGATATTGCATTCCAATGCGCCGACCGTAGAAAACGCCCAGCAACTGCCGCAGCCACCCTGATTGCGAACCGGCGTGCAGCCGTCCGAGTCACGCCAGTCAAAGGATGCCGGCAGGTCACGAGTTGGCGTGATATCCATAAAATGAGCCGTCTCCCGCCAGTTGTCCGGTACTATCAGACCGCACAGTTGATCCAGTGAGTACTGCGTGGCGTCGTTCTCGCTTATTTCGAAAGTCCAGCCTTCCTCGATGGCGCGCTCGCGCAACGCCTCAATGTCTTCATTGGTGAGTTGTGCCGTCGCTGATGCTGCGATGACAAACACGATGCACAATACAAGAAGCAACCTCATGCTGATATCTCCTCTGGGATTAGCGGCCCTACGAATCGTCGAGAGAGCCTGGGCGTAAATGCAAAAGGGCGGTCGTACACCGCCATTAACTCGATATAAGATAGCGCATTATCATGTTCTGTCAACCACAAATACCGATTGCGCCCTCCAGGAGGCGCAAGGGGATACGTGCAACCGTGACTGTGGGGTCGTTTGCCGGCGCCGCTTAAGGCGCAGAGACTGCGGCGGGATGGAGTGATGATGCCCGACGGTGCCTTGTCCTCTCGTCGACTTCTGCATATACAATGATGTTTTGCCGAATCATTCTCGCTATATTGCGATCAAATGGATGAGAAGCAATTAGTCGCAAAGGCGCAGGCCGGAGATTTCGAAGCCTTCGCAAAGCTGATAGAGGCCAACAAGCAGAAAGTCTACGCCTTTGTGCGCCGATTGACGGCCAACACTGAGGACGCCGAGGATATCTTGCAGGACAGTTTTCTCAAAGCGATCGACAAGATCGACCAGTTTCGAGGTGAGGCGTCGTTCGGCACCTGGCTGTCCAGTATCGCTCTGAATGAAGCGCGCGTCCTCTACGCCAGGAAAAAGCAGTTTGATCTGAAACCGATCGAAGACTACCTTCCCGGAGCCGGATCGCACGGCGACGATCAGCAGGACAGCATTCGGCTTTTCGACTGGCAGGATCCACAGTCACAACTCGAGTCCGATGAGTTGCGCCGAACGGTGAACGGAGCGGTAGATAAGTTACCCTACAAGTATCGCGAAGTATTCGTCTTACGCTATATCGAGGAGTTGTCCGTCAAGGAAGTGGCGCGCCTGACCAAACAGACCGTAGCCTCGACCAAATCACGAATCCTTCGGGCGCCGTTGGCCCTGCGCGACATGTTGTCGTCAACCTTCGAGGAACGTTATGGCAAGAAAGTGTCCTGAATATATCGAGAATCTTAGCGACTACCTCGATGGCGGTATTGACCCCGAACTATGTGCCGAAATAGAGGCGCATCTCGGCGAGTGTAATAACTGTCGCATCATGGTCGACACGCTGCGCCAAACGGTGACGCTTTGTCGTGAGGGGAAGCCGGAGACATTGCCCGCATCATTGGAGAAGAAGCTGACGGGACTTCTCAGGGAGCGCTGGCGACAGAAGTTCGGGAAGTAGGGGGCGAGCCTGTTTCTCGCGCTGATCCCACAGCCTGCCGCGGCGGGTGGGGCACCCGGCGACTCTTGTAGGTCAGGATTGTGATCCTGACTTTTTCGTCCGGGTGTCATACACGTGCCGAAATACAGGTGCATCTCGGCGAGCGCGGGCGTCGAAACCACAGGGGTTTAGACCTACAAGACTGTACGGAAAGGGGCAGACGAGGACGTCTGCCGCCCACACACGGTCAAGCCGTGTATCTCGCGCTTCGCGCCCCTCTCCTCTCTGTCATTCCCGCGGAGGCGGGAATCCATCCGATTTCCCCCCTGACACTGGTACCCCACCTAAAGCACAGCGACAGGTGCGTTCCACATGTGGCCCGGACGTTCGGGCGTGCTGACAAACCCCAGATGCCGTAATTGTGAGGAGTCCGCCGCGGCGGACGACGCGGCAATCTCAATTCGTTGAGCTATATGTAGTATAAGATTGCCGCGCTCCCTTCGGTCGCTCGCAATGACGAGAAAGCGACCTCTTTCAACAAGCCCGTTCGTCCGGGTTTCATACACGTGAACCAATACAGGTGCATCTCGGCGAGCGCGGGTGTCAAAACCCCAGGGGTTTCAACCTGCAAGATTGTGCGAAAAGGGGCAGACGAGGACGTCTGCCGCCCACAGAGAACTATCCTTAGTGCGCAGCGCAGCGGCAAGAAACAGGCGAGCCTGCTTGACCGTGTCACTCACTCCCACTCTATCGTGGCGGGTGGTTTGGAAGATATGTCATAGGTGACGCGGTTGACTCCTTTGACATTTCGTATGATGCGGTTGGAAATAGTCGCCAGGATATCATAGTCTATTCGTGACCAGTCGGCTGTCATGGCATCAGTGGAAGTGACGGCGCGCAGCGCCACCACGTTTTCATAGGTTCGTTCGTCCCCCATCACACCGACCGCCTTGACCGGCAGCAGCACCGCGAAGGCCTGCCAGATATCATCATAGATATTGTGTCGGTGCAACTCCTCAATGAAGATGGAATCAACTTCTCTGAGCAGATCGCAACGCTCTTTGGTGACCTCACCGAGAATCCGTACCGCAAGTCCCGGACCCGGGAAAGGGTGGCGCCCGATAAACTGCTCGGGCAGACCAAGGATGCGTCCGAGCGCGCGCACTTCATCCTTGAACAACTCGCGCAGCGGCTCAATCAGTCTGAGTTTCATGCGCTCCTTGAGGCCGCCGACGTTGTGATGCGACTTGATGGTGGCCGAAGGTCCCTTGAACGACACGGATTCGATCACGTCCGGGTACAGCGTCCCCTGCGCCAGGTAATCGACCTGGCCGATCTTGTCGGCTTCAGCCTCGAAGACGTCAATAAAAGTGGGGCCGATGACCTTGCGTTTTTCCTCCGGGTCGGTCACGCCAGCCAGGCGCTCCAGAAACAGCGAAGAAGCGTCCACCGGGTGCAGGTTGATGCCCAGTTGGCTGAGCATGTCGATCACGTCGGTGAATTCGTTCTTGCGCAACAGCCCGTTATCGACAAAGACGGCGTGCAATTGGTCACCGATCGCTCTGGACAAGAGCATGGCCGCCAC